>JBMCBU010000078.1:0-8273 GCA_048623335.1 Halapricum sp. | reverse complement strand
TCAGAGGGATTCGCGTAGAAACCCATCGATTCCTCTCGGGAAAGCGATATTCATCACCCGATCGGAGGTGGTATTGCTCCGATCGGCTACGCGAATCACTATCAGTGACAAGCCATTGCAAGTCCCGCGCCACCGTTCGCGGGGTGGCGGTTGACGACGCTCGTGCACGAGCCGGGGTCGGGTCGGCAACGCCTCCTGAGACCGGATTCGAGGCGGATCTGTTAGCGTTCGCTACAACAGTCCGTCTGAGAGACTGCGCTAGTCCATGGCGGCGTCGATCCGCTCGAACTGTGCGTCTGTCAGTTCGACGTCGATCGCGCCGAGGTTCTCCTCGAGTTGCTCGGGCGTGCGGGCTCCGATGATCGGCACGATCGTCAGCTCCTCGTGGTGGAGCAACCACGCAAGCGAGACCTGAGCCGGCGAGGCGTCGGTCTCCTCGGCCACGGCACGGACCTCTTCGAGGACCTCCCAGGCGTCTTCCTTGAGATACCAGTCCTCGAAGTGCTCGTCGATGTCTCCGCGCGAGCCATCGGGGGCTTCGATCTCGTCGTCGCCGACGCGCTCGTACTTGCCCGTCAGGAAGCCGCCGTGCAGCGGCGAGTACGGACAGACCGCCAGGTTCTGATCCTCACAGACGTCGAGATACTCCGCGACTGGGTCCCGGTAGACGGCCGAGTACTGGGGCTGGGTGACGGTGAAGGCCTCGTAGTTGTTGACGTCGGCCTTCCAGAGACCCTTGGTCAGCTTCCAGGCGTCGGCCGTCGAGAGGCCGACGTTGTAGACTTTCCCCTCGCTGATGAGGTCGTCGACGGTGCGCAGGGTCTTCTCGATGGGCGTCTCGTCGTCGAAGCGGTGCAGGTACAGGATGTCCAGATACTCCGTGTCGAGTTTCTCCAGCGAGCCCTCGACTTCCGCGCGGACGTTCTTCGCCGAGAGGTTCTCCTGGAAGCGCGAGACATTAGACCAGTAGCACTTCGAAGCGATCACGTAGTCCTCGCGATCCCGACCATCGAGCCACTCACCGATCCAGCGTTCGGAATCGCCACCGCCGTAGCCGTTGGCAGTGTCGATGAAGTTACCACCCATCTCGGCGTACACGTCGAGCAGTTCGTGAGCTTCGTCCCGACCCGTCTCGACGATACCGGTTTCCTCGTGTTCCATCCCGAACCGCCAGGTTCCGAGCGCGATCGGCGACACTTCCAGTCCAGTCTCTCCTAATCTTACGTACTCCATACCCCTGTCGAAAAGTGTCCCCACACTATATATCTTATGTGATAGATCGTCCCACGTAACGCAATTTCCACCGGCACGTCGGCGAGGACACAGCGGTCAGTGGGGGATGTCGCCCAGAGCGAGTCCCACGGCGGTTGCTGTGACGGTTTACCGGTGCAACCGCACGACATCGCCCTCGTGAGTGAGACGGACGAGGGATTCGAAGCCGCACATGGCCCGTCTGCCCGTGCGCAGTCGACCCGGAAGGGACATCCAACGGGCCCGTGTCAGACGTCTCCTGATCGATCGGCACGCAGGCTTTCGTCGCTGATCGCGGGGAGGTTGGGATCGCGGAACGGTGACCGTCCAAGCACGACGCCGTCGAGATCGCGTTCTTCGATCTGTGTCGTGAGCACGCGCTTGAGACGGGTGACGTTCGTGGTGGTCAGCGCCTGCTGGTCGAGCAACTGCCGGTAGGTCCCGTCGTCGGTGATCGGATCGTACAGCTCGTACAGCCGTTCCATGCTGTCGGCCGACAGTTCGGCCAGCCGGTCGTCGTCGTGCAGGCCGAGCTGGCGCTGGCGCTCGCGGTCGACGACGTGGCTGACGACGACGAGCGCGACCGTCGGGATGGCCCGCTGACTCCCGAAGGCCGTGAGATCGAGTTCGGCCATCAGCCCGAGCACGCGATCGCGCTCCCAGGGCGTCAGATCGAGTCGCGAACAGATCGCGTGAGCGATCCGGACCCTGTCCAGCCGGTGCATGCGCTCGCTGTGGCCGGCCATCGCCGGGTGTCGCTCCTCGTGGAGCCGCCGGAGTCGCTCGGGGATGTCTTCGTCCGGGCCCTGTGCCCGACCGATCAGCGTCGCGCTCGGCGTCGCGACGTCCCACCGTCGGACGCGCTCGTCTTTGACGGCCTCAGTTCGCGGGAGCGAGCCGTCACCTGGTCCGGAACTGACCCACGGCTCGTCGCCCCGCGGCTCGCCCAATCCCTGATCCTCGTACCGCATATCTCCCCCTCGGAGTTCGGTCGCCAAGACGATGACGGTCGGTAACTATATTTGTTTTCCGTGACAATTAACCCTTGGCACGCGGCCCGTTCGGGAGTCGTGCCGGCAGGTAACCACAATGGTATTCAAGAAAATCAAGCTGATCGGGACGAGCACAGAGAGCTTCGAGGACGCGGTCGACGACGCCATCGAGCGCGCCGAAGCGACCCTCGAGAACATCCAGTGGGTCGAAGTCGAGCAACTCGGCGTCGAGGTCGCGACCGCGGACGACCGCGAGTACCAGGCAGAGGCCGTCATCGCCTTCGAACTGGAAGACTAGCGCGACTCGGGTTTTTAGTCTTCGAAGCGCACGTCAACGCTGTGGGCGTGGGCTTCGAGCCCCTCGCGATCAGCGAGGGTCGTGATCGTCTCTCGTAGCTCGGCCAGCCCGTCCTCCGAGAGACGCTGGACGGTCGCCGACCGGACGAACGTGTCGACCGACAGGCCGCTGGCGAGTCGCGCCTGCGCATCGGTCGGGAGCACGTGGTTCGTCCCGCTTGCGTAGTCGCCGGCCGCCACCGGCGAGTACGGTCCGAGGAAGGCACTGCCGTAGTTTTCGATGCGGTCGAGCAGCGCGCCCTCGTCGTCGGCCTCGACGTAGATGTGTTCGGGGGCGAACTGGTCGGCGAACAGTGTCGCCTCGCTCATCGAGCGCGCGACGAACACGCCGCTTGCCTCGTTGTCCAGGGCCTCGCGGACGATCTCCTCGCGCTCACGTTCGCCTGCCTGCGCGTCGATCTCCTCGGCGGCAGTTGCAGCGAGGTCCTCGTCGTCGGTTACAGTCACGACGGCCGCGTGGGGGTCGTGTTCGGCCTGTGCGACCATCTCTGCGGCCAGGCGTTCGGGATCGGCCGTGCCGTCGGCGAGGACGAGCACCTCGCTCGGGCCGGCGAGCATGTCGATTTTCACGTCGCCGCGGACCTCCGCTTTCGCGGCCGTCACCCACCGGTTCCCGGGGCCGACGATGACGTCGACGCTGTCGACCGATTCCGTGCCGTAGGCCATGGCGCTGATCGCCTGTGCGCCACCGACCTGGTAGACGGCGTCTGCACCGCCGGCGTGGATCGCCGCGAGCGTAACCGGGTTGATCTGTTCGGCCGGGGGTGTCACGGCGACGACGTGATCGACACCGGCCGCTTTCGCCGGGACGATCCCCATGAGCGCGCTGGAGGGGTAGGCGGCCGTCCCGCCCGGGGCGTAGACACCTGCGCTGTCGAGCGGGTAGAACCGGCGACCGAGTTCGCGACCCTCGGTCTCGTAGGACCAGTCTTCGCGGACCTGGCGCTGATGGAACTCCCGGATGTTGTCGGCGGCGGTCTCGATCGCCTCGCGGACGTCGTCGTCGATCGACTCGTAGGCCCGTTCGGCCTCGTCCGTGATGTCGAAGTTGCCCACCTCGACATCGTCGAACTTCCGACAGTACTCCCGGAGTGCGACGTCGCCCTCTTCGCGAACGCGATGGACGATCTCCGCGACATCGTCACGGATCTCTTCGAGCCCCGCATCGCGTTCGAACAGGGCGCGTCGCTCCGCCGGATCGAGTTCGGAGATGGACTGTACGTCCATACACCGTGGCGTTCAGCCCGGAGCGCCATACCGTTTGCTATTTCGGTCCCGTGAAAGTCACAGACGGGATGGCGATCCATCGCCATCGACCGTGATGGACCGGATCACCGAGCCGGAAGGAACTGCCACCCAGCGACCAACGCGAGCACGAACGCGCCGCCGAGGAAGAACGCGAGCGCCGGGTCGATGGCGTTGGCGACTTCGGTGGCAGTCTGTGGTGACTCGCTCATCATTCCCGGTCCCGTCGGGTCGCTCGATCCGCCTTCGGGTGCGAGCCAGCGTTCGACCGCCGCACCGAACGCGAGGCTGACGCCAGCGAGCAGTGCGACAGCACCCAGGACCCGCGCGAGCGCACGCTCGATCCGTGACTCGCTGTCGTCGTCGCCGGCCACGAAGACGACGGCATCGCTCGCGGGCCCGTAGACCGACATCTCGTTGCCCTTCTCGGAGTAGCGCGTTCCGACCTCACGGATCAGCCCCGCTGACTGGAGGTTCTCGAGGTGATAGTGGACGTTCTGCAACGAGGTTCCGACCTCCTCGCGCAGTTCAGTCGGAGAGCACGGCTGGTCGTACAGCCGTGAGAGGATCGTCCGTGCCGTGTCGGCGGACAGTACGTCCAGCGCGTTCTGTGTGTCCTCCGCATCGAGACTGTAGACCTGCGGTTCCTCCGGGGGAGCCGGATCCAGCCGCGACGGGAGCAACCGTTGGATCGACATGATCGTCTCTAACGGAGCCACCTATAACCAGATTTCTGTAGCTCAAAGAGCGATTTGACCGACTGCACGTGCAGTCCCTCAGGGCGTTCGGTGTCCATCTGTTTCGGATCGGCCGCACGCTTTCGGCGGTCACACCGGCACATCATTACAACGATCACGTGTACACGATCGAAACGAGGTGCAACACCGTTGCGGCGACCGCCATACCGAAGACACCGAACATGGCGAACAGCCCGGCGATCGCAAACTGCGGTGGCGTACTCCAGTAGATGATCCAGCCAGTCGCCCCCGCCGAACCGAGCAAGAGCGCGTGAAACAGGAGCCAGCCACCGGCCTCACGGACGAACCGCGAGACTCGCTGTCTCACGCGAGGACGACGGCGAACTGACGCCGAGTCGCTCGTCCGGGCCCAGGCCGCCGCCGGACCCATATCGGTGGCGTGTGCCGTCGTGCCGGCTGCTGACTGTCCGTCCCGTTGTGGCCCGTCGCGGTCGCGCCACCACTCGCGACCACCCCCCTCGGTCGCTCGCTTGTCGTCGGTGGTGGAACGCCCGGTGGTGGTCGCCGCTCCCGTGCCACGCGGTTCCGCCGGCCGGTCAGTCCGCTCTGGGGCCAGATCGAACAACTCGGCATGGGCGTGCTGGCGCAGATACGCCTCGTGACCCAGCCGGTCGTATCTGGCCCGTTCGTCTGCGTCCAGCAGCGTGTCCCGAGCCACCGTGAGCCGCTTGAACCGTCGGGTCGCGTTCGGATCGTCGCTGACGTCCGGGTGCTCGTCTCTGGCACGGTCGCGATACGCCTGGCGGATCGTCTCCGGATCCGCCTCCTCCCCGACACCCAGCATCGAATACAGCGATTGTCCCATGCCCGTATGCGAACTATTGCACTGGTCACCCTTTAGCGCCCTGGGTATCTTCGCAACCTGAAGACGCCGCCTGGTACTGTCGGCCGTGTATCTCGCTCGGCTCGAGCGGAGTCCGGCTCACACCGGATCGAATACCTCCTCGCCGTCGACCGTATGCGCTTCGACGGCGTCCATATCGAGCGTCACGCCCAGGCCTGGCTTTTCGGGAATCGCGATGTATCCGTCCTCGATGACGTCTTCCTCGACGAGATCCGTCCACCAGTCGAGTTCGTAGCTGTGGAACTCGATTGCCAGGGCGTTCGGGATAGCAGCGCCGACGTGTGCACTGGCCATCGTCGCCACCGGCGAGGAGACGTTGTGCATCGCCACGGGGACGTAATACTGGTTGGCCACGTCGGCGATCTTTCTGGTCTCGCGCATGCCGCCGACCTTCGGCAGATCCGGCGCGACGATGTCGACGGCCTGGTCTTCGAGGAGCCGCCGATGCTCCGTCACGCGATAGCGGTTCTCCCCGGCCGCGATGGGCGTTGTCGTCGACTGCGTGACCGTGCGCTGGACCTCGAGGTTCTCCGGCGGGACCGGATCCTCGAGCCACCAGACGTCGTACTCCTCGAGCGCGGCAGCCAACCGCCTGGCTGACCCGCCGGAGTAGGTCCAGTGACAGTCGAAGGCGACGTCCGCCCGGTCGCCGACGCGCTCGGTGACGGCCTCGACGATCTCGACTTTGTGTTCGATCTCGGGTGTCCGGAGATGTCGGTTGGCACGGTCTTTCTCGTGCCCGCTGGACACGTCGAGGTCGAACTTCAGCGCGTCGTACCCCAACGTCTCGACGACACGTTCGGCCTCATCGGCACAGGCCACGGGATCGGCCTCGGCTTCCGTGTGACAATCGTTGTAGACCCGCACCTCGTCGCGGTACTTCCCACCCAGCAGCTGGTAGGCGGGTAGTTCCAGGATCTTGCCCGCCAGGTCGTGCAGTGCGATTTCGATCCCGGCGATGGCAGTGACGGTGACGCCTTCGACCGATCCCTCGCCAGACATCTTCTGGATCAAGTGCTCGTAGATCCGATCGATGTCTAGGGGGTTCTCCCCCACCAGAAACGGCGTCATTCGGTCGATCAGTTCGGGGACGCCTGCCCCCCAGTAGGCCTCGCCAGTGCCGGCGACCCCGGCGTCGGTGTAGACCCTGACGAGCGTCCACGGGAAGTTGCCGTCGACCATGGTCGTCTGGACGTCAGTGATTTCGACGTCACGGCCGCCACCCCGCGAGCGCGTGACGCCCATCGACTCCGCGGAGAGGTCTCGCATCGTGTACTCGGCGTTCGGATCCTGCAAGCGACGGTACTCACGACTCATGGCCAGCCGTTTGACCGCCTGCGAGAAAAGTGTGGAGGCTACTCTTCGAGGGCTTTTGGGACGATCCAGCGTGTCAAAGCTGTCAGCCCGAGAATGATCAGTACGGCCGCGATCGTGATGACGACAGCAACGTCCATATCTGGCTATCCAACGGCCACAAATAAACCAGTACCGCTCGCTAGAGCCGGTGTCGAAACGAACCAAGCGGTGGGAACCGCAACGTCTCGTCCGCACGTTCGTCTCTGACGATCGGTTCGAGCGGGTCGGCCGCGACCACCAGCGGCGACTGAAAGTCCGACGCGTCCATCCCGTTGACGGGCACGCCGGCCGCAAAGCGATTGAACGCCGGCAGGACGACCACCTCGCTCCCGTCCGGACCACCGGGCCCTTGCAGAAAGCACGGTCGTCGCTGTCCCTCGATCTCGATGGCCGGGTGGTCGTGACCCAGGACGTACCGCTGGGCCTCGACGGCCGGACGCTCGTGGCCGTGGACGACGACAGTCCGCCCGTCGAGTCGGTACTGATCCGCGATCGAGCCGCCCCAGATCCGATCGAGCATCGTGTCGTGGTTCCCGGCGACGACGATCAGTTCCGCGCCCGCATCGCCGACGCGTTCGTCCAACTCCGCGAGTCGGGATTCGACGGCCGGCGGAACCGTATCGAACGCGTGGAGCACGTCACCGGCGAGTACGACCGTCTCGGGGGTCACCGCATCGAGGAGTTCGACGAGCCGAGTGACGACGTCCGCACCGTCCGCGATGGGGGCCTCGACCGCGGAGGTCGCGGCACGCCCGAAGTGTAGATCCGCGAGGACGAGCGTCTCCTCGATCAGCACCGCCCGATCGCGAAACGTGATCGTCATTGTCGGAGGTGCGGGTGCGAGTGACAAAAGCAGTGTGTCGTGCAGTAGAACGGAGTCGGGGTTACTGGAAGCCGATCCGGCCCGAGCCACGCGGGCGGTCCATCTCTCGGCCGCCGCCGCGGAACTTGTCTTCCATCTGCTCGAAGTACTCCCTGATGTCGTCGTCGATCGTCGGACGGACGCTCTCCAGGGCCGCGCGGAAGTGCTTCATTTCGACTTCCTCGGCGTCGTCGTCGTCCCGGAGTGCCTCGATAGCGGCCTCGCGAGCGATCGACTCCAGATCCGACCCGACGTAGCCTTCGGTGATCTCGGCGAGTTCGCGCAGGCTCACGTCCGGGGCCAGCGGCGTGTCGTCGGTGTGAATCTTGAGGATCTGCTCGCGGCCCTCCTCGTCGGGCTGGCCGATCATCACGAGGCGGTCGAACCGGCCCGACCGGATGAGCGCGGGGTCGATCATGTCCGGGCGGTTGGTCGCGCCGATGACCATCACGTCGCCCTGCTCCTCCAGTCCGTCGAGTTCGGTCAGCAGCTGATTGACCACGCGCTCGGAGACGTTGGAGCCGACCTCCTGGCTCCGCGAGGGTGCGAGGCTGTCGAGTTCGTCGAAGAAGATGACGGTCGGGGAGACCTGCCGGGCCTTCCGGAAC
>JBMCBU010000077.1:0-8332 GCA_048623335.1 Halapricum sp. | reverse complement strand
GTGTACGCGAAGCCGCACTTGTGGCACGCCTCGTACGCGAACGGGTTGTTCACGGCGATCTTCACGCGCTCGAAACCGGCGGCCGCGAGGTCCGCGACGGTCTCGCCGATCAGCCGCGGGCCGATCCCCTCGCCGCGCCGCGCGGCGTGGACCGTGACGTACCGCAGCCGACAGGTGGCGGGGTCGGTCCGGTCCGGCGAGAAGGAGACGGCCGCGATCACGTCCTCGTCGAACGCCGCGGGGTCGACTGTCCCCGGTAGTGGCTCGGCCGGCTCCCAGTCCGGGGCGACCGGGGCTCCGTCCGGCGTCCGGATCACCGACTTCCCGGGCGCGCCGACGACGAACTTCCCGGCGTACGCGAACGCCCGGTAGTCGAGCCGGAGGGTCGTCCCCTCGTCGGGCGGACACACGAGGGCGTACTCCATGAACGTCGTACGGCGGCGAGGAGTAAAAGTCGGTCGCGGCCGTCCCCCTTCGCTGTTCCCGCGCGTCGGTACCTCCTCGCCGATCTGCCCGGGAGAATCTGACAGCCGAGGCGTGGAGTTCGATATCCGTCTGGTCTCGCGGCCGGAGAGACGACTACTCTAGAAGCGAAGCTCTGAGCCGCAGTTCGGCGATGTTCCCGCCGTGCTTCGCCGTTCGGATGAGACTGTCCAGCGTTCGGGTCAACACGTACGCGTCCGCCGGGGCTCGGTCCAGCAGCGTCAGGTCAAGGTCTCTCGCTCGACGGATCACCCGCTCGCGCCGTTCAAGAGCTGACCGGCACGACGCTCTGGATCCGTCGCCGAGGACGACGTCGGACGCCTCCTTGACGATCCGACGCGCGTCGGCGCTGATCGAACGCACTTCGGGCAGCAGATCTCCCGAGATATCGCGGTCAGTGCGCCGTACGAACCGCACTATTTTCACCGCGTGGTCCGCGATACGCTCGAACTGGCGCGCGGTGACGTAATACTCGAACAGCTGTTGTCGGCTCGTTCCGACTCGACTCGGTTCCGCGTGTTCCGACAGGGAGCGGTTGAACTGTCGTGTGATGAGTCGAAAGATACGGTCCGCATCGTCGTCCCGGTCGACGGTACGGTCACACCTGTCTAGCTCTCCCACGACGAGCTCGGTCATCGCCTCGTTCATCGAAAGCGCCGTCGAACGCTGCTGTAGGAGCAGCTGCCGAAGCGATAGGTCGTCGCTGTCCAACATGTCCCGTATCGTTACACGACGGTCCGTCTCCGCGAAGATCTCCGCGCCGACAAGACGGCGAGCGCAGGCCGAAATCGCCTGTCGCTGCTTGGACGTGAACGCGTTCTGTGTACATAGTGTGAAGCGGTCAAAACCGGCGGTATACGCCGATCTAATCGCCCAAATGGCGGTCTGTGGATCCGCATCGACGAGCGGTATCTGGGTTGCTGCGAGTTCGCCCCGCTCTCGTTCCCCCCAGTGAATCAGAAGCGATCCGTCACCGTTTGGATAGAGGTAGGCGGTGTCGCCGGCTTCGATGTCGTGTCTCTCGGCCCACCGGAGCGGGATCGACACGGTGTAACCTCCGCCCCCCGTCTGTTGTGTCTTTCTCTCTTCCATTGGTTCGGAACTGGTTTACCCGGCCATGACGAGGCCGCGCGTCCGGACACGGGCCGCGTCCGCGCGGCGTGGATCGATGGTCATCTCAACTGAGTATCGACGGCAGATCGTCGAGCCGGTCGAGTTCGTACGTCGGCGAGTTCTCGAACGTTTCCGCGGCGTTGAACTCGCGGTGGACGAACGCTGAGTCGACACCGGCGGCCTGAGCGGCGGCCACGTCGGACGCGCGGTCGCCGACGTACACGGCCGTTTCGGCCGAGAGGTCGGACAGAACGCGGTCGAGGTACGTCGGGTCGGGCTTGCCGCGTTTCGCGTCCGCGGGCGTTGGTTGTAGTCCGTACCAGCGATCGAGGCGATCGCTGAATCCGGACCACCGCAGGACGTACTCGACGGCTTGCTGTGAGTTGTTGCTGACGACGGCCGTCGGCGCGTCAACGGTTTCGACCGTCGACAACGCGTCGTCGTAGAGGCGTTTCTCTCCGCGTTCGATGGCCCGGACCTGATTCACCGCGGCCAGCGATTGTCGGACGGCCCAGAGGGACTCGACGGTGACGCCGTAACACTCCTCGAAGCGGTCGGTCCAGTCAGTGCTCTCCCACGCGGCATACCGCAACAGGTCGTACTCATCTTCTCCCGGTTCGATCCCGAAAGCGTCGAACGTCTCCTGAGTCGCCTCCTCGAAGACCCACGCCGGCGAGCGCTCGATGAGCACGCCGTCCATGTCGAAGACGACCGCGTCGTAGCCGCTCGTGGGGTTCATCGGCGGTCACCCTCCGATGGGTCCGTGTCGGTGGTATCATGTCGATCGACGGAGCTGCCATCCGTCACGGGTCGCGTCGCCGCTCTGTCCGATCGGTTGTCGGGGTAGCGCCGCTGAAGCACCGTCGCGACGTCTTCGTGTTCGTCGCGCAGCCGGAGACAGGCGGCGTGGTGCCCCTCTCCGGCACTGAACGCGGCGAGGTCGGGGTGATCGCGATCGCAGACGCTGCCGAACCGCTCGCGGAGCAACTCGGCGGCCTCACGGTCACGGTCGCTCCCGGCGAGGTCGGCCGCTCGACCGACCGCTTCGTCGACGGCCGACGGCGTTTCGCGGGCGCCGAACAGTTCTTCGACGGCCATCGCCACGGAGTCGTCCTCGGACAGGCCGAGTCGTCGCGCAACGGCCGCGGTCAGGGACGAGTCGCCACGTGCGCGCTCGCGCAGGAGCGTCCGGAACTCATCGATAGCCGCCCACGTCTCCTCCGGGAGGTCGGGTTCTTCAGGTCGGATCTTCGCTGGACACCGCGTCGTGAACGGGCACCCCTGAGGCGGATCTCGGGGGTTCGGTGGGGTTCCGCGGAGCGTGATGCGAGCGCGGTCGCTCCCGGCGGCACCGCGGGCCCGATCACCGGGGACCGCGGAGAGCAGCGACTCCGTGTACGGGTGTGCCGGCGCTTCGAACACCTGACGCGTCGCCCCGTGCTCGACGACGTTCCCAAGGTACATCACGGCGACGCGGTCGGCGATGTGACGCACCACGGAGAGGTCATGCGCGATGAACAGGTACGTGAGGTCGAACTCGCCTTGGAGGCGCTCCAACAGGTTGATGATCCGCGCTTGAACGGAGACGTCGAGCGCCGACACCGGCTCGTCCAAGACGACGAAGTCCGGCTCGAGGACGAGCGCCCGCGCGATCCCGATGCGCTGTCTCTGTCCGCCGGAGAACTGGTGCGGATACCGGTAGTAGTGTTCCTCGTTGAGCCCGACCTCACCGAGTAGATCGGAGACGCGGTCGCGCCGCTCGGCCGGCGTGCCGAGGTCGTGCGCGTCGAGCGGCTCGCGCACGATCTCACCGACAGTCATCCGGTCGTTCAGGCTGGACTCGGGGTCCTGAAAGATCAGCGTCGCATCGCGCTGCCAGCGCCGCAGGGACTCTCCCGACAGCGACGTCACCTCGGTACCCTGCGAACGAACGGTCCCTTCCGTTGCCGATTCCAAGCCGATTAGCGTCCGTCCAAGCGTGGTCTTGCCGCAACCGGACTCGCCGACAAGTCCCATGGTCTCGCCCTTCCGTATCTCCAAGTCAACCCCGTCGACCGCGCGTACGGGGTCCGAAACGATACCGTCGGTGTCGTAGTACGTCTTCAGTCCGCTGACGGTAACCAGCGGTTCGCCTGACTGCACCGTGTCCGGGAACAGATCCGGTTCGCTACCAAGACCGAACATCAGCTGTCACCCCCACGCGCGCCGCGCGAGTCGTCTGGGTCGGTGCCACCGTCAACGCTGAGGTCCGCACTCTCCACGCCGACGTCCGTCTCGACCGCCGCGCCGGTAGCGTCTGCCAGCCCGGGCACGCCGGTCTCCGGCGTCGTGTCGGCTGGCCGGGTACTCTCGTCGAACAACAGGCAAGCGACCTCCTGCTCCTCGCTGACCGCCAGAGCGGACGGGTTCACCAACTCGCAGTCGTCGAACGCCTTCGGACACCGCGGGGCGAAGCGGCACGAGCTCGCGGGCTCGGTCGGCGTCGGTACCTCCCCCTCGATGGTGGGGAGTACGTCCGTCGCCACGCTCATTCCCGGAATGCTCGCGAGCAGTCCTCTAGTGTACGGGTGACGCGGATCGGTGAACAGCCGATCGACGGGTGCCCGTTCCACGATTTGGCCCGCGTACATCACGTTGACGCGGTCTGCGGTCTCCTCGATGACGCCCATGTCGTGGGTGATGAAAAGCACCGACAGGTCCTCCTCGCGCTGGAGATCGTCGAGTAGCTCCAGGATCTGCGCCTGAATCGTGACGTCCAGCGCCGTCGTCGGCTCGTCGCACACGAGGAGGTCCGGGTCGCAGGCGAGCGCGGCCGCGATGACCGCACGCTGTCGCATTCCCCCGGAGAACTGGTGCGGATACTCGTCGACTCGACGGCCGGCGTCGGGGATACTGACGGCCTCAAGGAGACGTATCGCCTCTCTACGAGCCGTTTCGCCCCGCATTCCTCGGTGGATCCTAAGGGCCTCGCGGATCTGGTTGCCGACGGTGTAGACCGGGTTAAGACTCCCCATCGGGTCCTGAAAGACGATGGCCATCTCACCGCGGCACGCCTCCCAGCCGGTCTCCGTGAGGTCGGTGCCGCGGAACCGGATGCTACCCGACTCGATCCGGCCGGGCGAGCTCACCAGTCCGAGTATCGCGCGCGCCGTGACCGTCTTCCCGGAGCCGGACTCACCGACGACGCCGACAGTCTCGCCGTGCCCGACGGTAATATCGAGTCCGTCGACGGCCCGAACGGTTTCCTTGTCGGTGTGAAAGACCACGGAGAGATCCTCGACCGCGAGCAACGGCTCGTCGGCCTTGGCGCTCGTTTGCGACATCAGGCACCACCTCCGCGTTCCGCACCGCCGGCGTCGGCGGTGTCGGTGTCGGATTCGGGGTCGATCGCGTCTCGGATGCCGTCGCCGAGCGCGTTGAACCCGATGACGACGATCGTCACCAACAGTCCAGGGATGATGGAGATGTGCCACGACTGTCCCTGGACGTACGGCTGGCCGACGCTGACGGCTCGACCCCATTCGGGCGTCGGGGGACTGATCCCCAGTCCGAGATACGAGAGGCCCGCGATGCCGATGATGACGCCGCCCAAGCTCATCGATCCGTACACGAGGAGGTAGCCCGTGATGTACGGGAGGATGTGTTTCCGCATAATCACGGACGGCCGCTGACCGAACGACCGCGCGGCGTCGACCCAGTCACGTTCCGCCGTCTGGAGCGCCGGGCCGCGGATCGACCGCCACAGCCCCGGCCAGCCCGTGGCGGCAAAGATGAGCCCCAGTATCAACCCGCCGCTGTAAATATCCGCGATCCAGGTGTCACCGAGAATGACGGACAGCATGATCAGGAGCAAGAGCCCGGGCAACGCGAGGATCGAGTCCGAGAGGAGAACCATGCCGAGGTCGACGTAGCCCTTGAAGTAGGCCGACACTAGCGCCGCCGTCGTTGCGACGAACGTCGACAGTCCGACCGTTAACAGACCGATGACGATCGAGAGGCGCGCCCCGAACATCACGAACGTGAATAGGTCGGCCCCACTCGGCATCGTTCCGAACGGGTGGAAGCGGTCGTACTGGTCGTACGACCAGACGCCGACCACCTGACTGTTGTCCGACTTCGATTCCGAGTTCGCCGTGCCGACGGTCGTCGTCGCCACCTCTTCGGCGTCCTCGTCGTAGTACTCTATCTCATAGCTGTACGGATCTGCGTTGTCGACTTGGTTCGTCGTCGTCGCCATCGCCGGACCGAACAGGACCGTTGTCATGAATATCAGGACGATAATGAGGCCGAACTTTCCCCAGCTGTGCGACCGGAAGCGGTCGACGACGTCGTCCCGCGGCGTCCAGTCTGCCGCGCGGTAGTGGCGTCGCCACCACTCGTAACCCGTCCACGCCCACACGAGACACAGGGCCGTATAAGCGTAGACGAGTGCGACGCGGAGGAGCCACGCGTGTTTCGGTTCCAGCCCGAGGAACGTCCCCTGCCACTCCTGACCGTCGAAGTACGTCGGTCCGATGACCCACTCCTCCGCCCTTGTGTCGTAGTAGCCGTGTGCGGGGATCGTCTCCCTCGAGAGGAGTCTCGGGATCTCAGCGGCGAACTGCTGTGCCGCTTCCGCCCTCGCGACGTCGACGCCGAGCGACAGCGCGTCGTTGAGCGTCCGTATCGCCTCCACCCCGAACGTGACCACGAACTCGATGAGGGCACCCATCTCGAGGCCGACGAGAACGGCCGCGACCGCAAGCCAGATCATCGCCGGACGCGGGTTCGCCCTCAATCGGTCGAAGAGAGGTGCCTCCTTCTCGAAGCCGAGTTCTTCGGCGGTGCTCACCGTCATGTATTCCCCTCCAGTCCGATGCGCGGATCGATGACCGTGTACAGGATGTCCTGCGTGAGATTGACCGCGACGATCATCAGGATGAACACGAACATCAGCGTGCCCATCACCGGGATGTCACCGTTGATCGCCGCCTCGAAGAACAGCGACCCCATTCCGGAGATGCCGAACACCTGTTCGACGAGAACGCTTCCGCCGATAAGGAGGAACGCCTCGGTTGTGATGATCGGCACCAGCGGGATGAGCGCGTTACGGAAGACGTGTTTCCACACCAGCCAGCGCCCGGAGACTCCCTGAGCGCGCGCGAAGTCGACGAACTGTTCGTTTTTCACCTCCATGACGGCTGTGCGACCGATCCGTATCTCGTTCCCCATCGAAGCCGACCCGAGAACGATGGCCGCCGGCGCGACCTTCTTGAACGCCGCGAATGTGTTCCCCGGTTCCGTGAAGAACGCGAGCGGATTCCCACTCAGGTAGCCTAAGTCCGGGTTGCCGGTGATGCTGTCTATCGATACCCCCACGGCCTCCCACTCGAATCCAAAGATCATTTCAGAGTTGACGAGAGCAGAGAGAATGACCACTGCGAGCCAGAAGTTTGGCATCGCACGCCACGAAATGCCGGACAGCGAGGTGAGATAGTCCGCGAGCGTGTTCGACCTGAGTCCCGCGTAGAATCCGAGGGGGACACCGAGAAAGACTGCGATAATGACAGACCAGAGTCCAAGCCAGAGCGTCCGTGGCAGGAAGTCGATGATCAGCGCGTTCACACTACTGCCCGAATAGATGACCCACGTCTGTCCAAGATCGAACACCACCATGTCCGTCATGAAGTCGATGTACTGCTCGAGCGGTGGTTGAGTCAGCCCAAGCTGTTCCCTGATCGCGTCGTATCGCTCGGTGTTCTGAGGATCCGTCTGTCCAATGATGTTTGCGACCGGATCGATCGGCCCCATAAATATGGCGTACCACGTGAAGCTGGTACCGAGCCAGACTACGGGAATCGCAAGGATCAGTCGCTTGCCGAGATATTTTAGCCGTTTCATTCGTTTGCGGTTGTGTGTTTATCTGGTTCAGTGTGTCCTGAAGCGTTTAGATTCGCGAACTCGACGATCGGTCCGAAAGTCCGAGTGACACGGTCAGACCACGGCTCAAGGCCGACGGACCGACGAGAGTGAATCGGCCTTTCAGTCGTCAATCTTCGCGGTCAATACTAACCGTATTGTACGTCTTCCCACCCATCACGCCGGGCGGCGTGTAATCGACGTCGTCAGTCCAGAACTCCCGGGTGATGCGGTGGGCAGTCGGGATGATCTGAACCGAGTGCCAGATCGCCTCTTCTACGGTGAGGTAGGCTCTGTTGCGCCGCTGTTCGAACTCGTCGCCGGAGGCTTGTGCCTGAACGTAATCCTCTTCCCAAGCTTCCGCCGTCTCCTGTTGGACTCGGGTCTCCCACGAATCGGGGTTCGTGGGGTCGTCGCCGTCATCGATACGTTCGCCCCATTGGCTCGCTTGGTTGTTGGCGGTCTGCGGCGGATAGAAACGGAGTAGATTGTCGGGCGCCGGCACCTCGGCCGTGTCGCCGAGTGAGTAGAAGTCGAGGGACTGCTCTTCGACTCCCCTGCTTATGAGCGTGCCATAGTCCGCAGTCTCTAACTCAATTTCCAACCCGATGGCTTCCGCTTTTGACTGAACTCGCTCGCCGACCCGTTCCCAGTCTTCCTCTTCGGACAGCGTCATGGTGTACGACTCACCGACGAGGTCCTCGTCTTCGATGAGTTGCTGCGCCTCATCTATACGCTCTTCACCCATTCCCCACGGATACCCGTCTTGAACGAGTTCGGACGCCTCTGACGAGAGTTGGATATCCTCGCCGTTCAGGTGGGCCTCATAGGCGTCCGC
>JBMCBU010000076.1:0-8376 GCA_048623335.1 Halapricum sp. | reverse complement strand
CGGGCCGGATGGGAATTGAACCCATGACCGTCTGGTTAAAAGCCAGACGCTCTGCCTAACTGAGCTACCGGCCCTCACGTGCACGTCGGGCAGTGATCGCTTAAGACCTTACGATTGGTCGCCACCGGTTCGACACGACGGGTCGTCGTACTCGACGACCTCCGCGAGGAACGCGCCCGGCTCGACGTTAGAAAGCGACGCCTGCCGGCGTAGACAGAGATACGAGTCGACAGGCAACTCGATCGTCAGCCGGCCGAGCTTCGTACCCGTCTCGGCCGCGAGCGCCGCGTCGACGGTCTCGCCGTCGTTGATCAGACTGGCAGTCGATCGAACCTCCCGAACAGTCAGGTCGTGATCGAGCGTGGCCCAGGCCAGCAAGTATCGGTCGATCCCGGAGACACGGGCGATGTGTTTGGCCGCTGTCGGCGCGATTTCGCCGCGGGCGACGTATCTGCGGATCGCCTCCGGAAGGTCGTGGACCCGCGACCATTTGCGAATGAACGCGACTGTCGCCTCGCTACCGGCGCGCTCGGCGGCCGCCTTGTATGACCCCTCACCGCGAACCAGCGCCGCACAGGCGGCAGCACCCCGGAGCACGTAGACGTTGTTCGCGTCTCCGGCGGTGTTGTTTGCAAACGCCGCGACCGTCTCGGCCGCTTGCGCGACGCTGTCGGGATCGTCGGGATCGAACTGCACCGCTTCGTCAGGTTTCTGTCCAGTGAGCTCGGGATCGCCTCTGATGACTGGTGCTCCGACTGGTGACTCGCGATCGGCTGGCGGATCTGGCCCCTCCGGCGGCATTGCTCGTGATGATGTGGCCACTGCGGAAAAGTCTCTCGTCGCCGGCGATTTCTGGAAGGTGTCACGCCCGCTTATCCACCGGGACGAACTCCTGATCGGTCGGTCCGATGTACCGTGATCGCGGCCGGATGAGGCGGTTGTCCTCCTGGTACTCAAGCACGTGGGCGATCCAGCCGCCGACGCGACTCAACGCGAAGATCGGCGTGAACAGATCGATCGGAATCCCCATCTGATAGTACGTCGACGCCGAGTAGAAGTCCACGTTCGGGGCGATTCCCGTCTCCTGGTTCATGAACTCCTCGATGACCTGGCTGTAAGAGAACCACTTGAGCTCCCCGGAGGCGTTGCCCAGCGCCCGGGACTGATCGCCGAGGATTGCCGCGCGCGGGTCTTTCACGTCGTAGACCCGATGGCCGAAGCCCGGGATCCGCTTGCCCTCCTCCAGGGCGTTTCGGGTCCACTCGACGACGCTCAACTCGCTCTCGTCGATCTCTTTGAGCATCGCCATGACGTTCTGGTTTGCGCCGCCGTGGAGCCCACCCTTCAGCGTGCCGATGGCGCTGGTGACTGCACTGTAGATGTCCGACATCGTCGAGGCAGTGACCATCGCGGCGAACGTCGAGGCGTTGATTCCGTGATCGGCGTGCAACACCAGCGCCATGTCGAAGATCTCGGCGATCCGCTCGTCCGGGACCTCGCCGTTGAGCATGTACAGGAAGTTCGCGGCGTGATCCAGGTCCTCTCGGGGCGCGACTGGCCCCTCACCGTCGCGTATCCGCTTGAACGCCGCGACAATCGTCGGCATCTTGGCCGTGATCCGCTGGCCTTTCGCCAGGTCCTCCACTCGCGTGCCGGGTTCGCCGTCTTCTTCGTCGTAGGCCGACAGCATCGACGTCGCGGTTCGAAGCGCCGCCATCGGGTTCGCGTCGGCCTCCGCCAGCCGGCGCACCGTCTCGAGGACGTCCTCGTCGATGGCACGGTTTGCAGCCAGTTCCGATTCGAACGAGGAGAGCTCCGACGCCGTCGGTAGCGATCCGTGCCAGAGCAGATACAGCACTTCCTCGAAGCTGGCCTGCTCGGCCAAGTCCTCGATTCCGTACCCGCGATAGACGAGCCGCCCCTCGTTGCCGTCGATGTAGCTGAGCTCGGACTCGGAGACGAGGACGCCTTCAAGCCCCTTCTTGAGGTCGTCGGACATACTGTACTGCAATCAACCTCGGCGGAAAAACATTGTCGTTTCTGCGCTACAGATTCCCATGCTCTCCAGAGCGATGTTCCATTACCGACCTTGGGTCAGTCGGAACCCGATCTGCTGGGGGAGACCCGCGTCGACGACCTCGTGGATGACGGCGTCGGTGTCGTACTCGATGCGATGTTCGTCGACAGTCCAGTCGTCAAGGTCGACGACGCTGTAAGCCGCCCGGTGGTCCCGGTCGCGGGGCTGGCCGACACTTCCGGGATTGAGGACGATCCCCGAATCGTAGATTTCGTGGTGTTGGACGTGCGTGTGGCCCATGACAAGCACGTCCTCTTCATCGAGCAGGTCGGGATTGAACTCCGACGGGCGCGTGTAGTGATCCGGGTCGTCGGGATGGCCGTGGACGACTCTGACGCGACCGCCGAACAGAGTTAGCTCGGTCGGGAGCGCCGACAGCCACCGGGTCTGGTCGTCTGTCAGGTGCTCGCGGGCGTATTCGACCCCTGCCGCGGCCATGTCGTTGAAGCCCGGGTAGTGGCCGGTCACGACCGCCCGGTCGTGGTTGCCTTCGACGGTCGGAACATCGATCCCCCGGATCCGGTCGACACACTCCCCGGGCCAGGGATTGTAGCCGACGACGTCACCCGCACAGACGAGTTCGTCGACGTCGGGCATGTCCGATAACACGGCCTCCAGCGCCACGATGTTTCCGTGTACGTCCGAGATAACCCCGACTTCCATATTCCGAAATCCGAGGGGGACGAACTTATAACGTCCGTTGTGTATCCTGTTCGTCGTGGACCACATCCCTTTTGCTCGCGCTGTTAGTATAGTGATTACAACAGATGAGAGCGCGAGAAGCGACACGGCGCGAAACCGGAGTGTAGCACGATGGACGAACAGGGCGCTATCGATGCGCTCACCCGGCTGGGATTGACGACCTACGAGGCGCGAGTGTTCGTCGCCCTCCAGCGACTCGGGACGGGCACGGCAAGCGACGTCGCGGAGATCACGGACGTACCGCGCTCGCAGGTATACGGTGCCGCCGAGGACCTCCAGGCCCGCGGCTTGCTGGACATCCAGCAGACCAGGCCGACGGTGTACCGTCCGGTCTCGCCCGAGGAGGCCGAGCGACGCCTGCTCTCGCACCTGGAGTCAGTCGGCCGGGACGCCTTCGGGTACCTAGAGGAAATCCAGGGAGACGCCGAGAACGACGAGGAGCGAAGCGAGGCGATCTGGACGGTTCGCGGTCGGGCGAACGTCAACGACCGGGTGATCGACCTGGTCGGCAACGCCGACGATCGGATCGTCTATGGCACGCCGCGACCGGAACTGCTCACGGACGGGGTATTAGCCGCGCTGACTGAGGCCGCCGACCGCGGGATCGACGTGGTCGTCGCCAGCGACGAGCCGTCGGTGCTCGATTCGGTTCCCGCGGACAGTCCGATCGTGACCGCTCCCCAGCCAGCTGATCGCCAGCCCGAGGCCACCACGGCCAGGGTGTTGCTCGCCGATACCGACACGCTGTTGATGAGCGTCGTCTCGGCGGACGTCGGTGACGACGACCGGGAAGTCGCCTTCTGGAGTGCGGGCACGGCGTTCGCGACGGTGCTCGTCGCGCTGAGCGAGGAACTGATAGAGCTATGAAAGCGGATCACGCAGTTGCGCCGCCGATATCGGCCGCTATGTCCGTTTCGTCGCCGCTCCCGCCATCGATCTCCTCGAGGGCCTGCTCGAAGTGATCAGCAGTCAGTTCGAGTTCGTCGACGTCGGTATCGCCGTCGACGTGCTCGCGGACGGCGACCTGAGCGGCCTCCCGACAGACTGCCTCGATATCTGCCCCGACGTAGCCGTCCGTTTCGGCGGCCAGTTCGTCCAGGTCGACGTCCTCGGCCAGCGGCCGATCGCGGGTGTGGATCTCGAAGATTTCCCGTCGTGCGTCCTCATCGGGTTCGGTGACCTCGACGTGTCGGTCGAGCCGCCCGGGTCGCAGCAGGGCCTCGTCGATGAGATCCGGGCGGTTCGTGGTCGCGATCACGACCACGTCCTCGAGTTCTTCGAGGCCGTCGAGCTCCGTGAGTAGCTGAGAGACGACCCGCTCGCCGACGTTGTTGTCACCGACGCCGCCGCGCTCGGTCGCGATGGCGTCGATCTCGTCGAAGAAGACGACGGTCGGGGCGTTCTCGCGGGCCTTGCTGAAGACTTCGCGGACGCCCTTCTCGGACTCGCCGACGTACTTGTCGAACAGTTCCGGCCCCTTGATCGAGATGAAGTTGCTCCGGGACTCGTTGGCGACCGCCTTCGCCAACAGGGTCTTGCCGGTGCCGGGCGGGCCGTGCAACAGCACGCCCTTGGCGGGATCGAGCCCGACCCGCTCGTAAGCGTCGCCGTGTTCGAGCGGCCACTGGACGGTCTCGCGGAGCCGTCGTTTGGCCGCCTCGAGGCCGCCGACGTCGTCCCAGGAGACGTCCGGGACCTCGACGAAGACCTCCCGGAGTGCCGAGGGTTCGATGCCCTTCAGCGCCTCCTTGAAGTCATCAGCGGTGACATCGATGTCCTCGAGGGCCTCAGCGGGGATCTTCTCCTCGTCGAGATCAAGTTCGGGCCGGACCCGCCGAAGAGCGCCCATTGCGGCCTCCTTGGCGAGGTTCTCGATGTCGGCACCGACGAACCCCTGCGTGTTTTCGGCGTACTGTTCGAGATCGACCTCGTCACCGAGGGGCATCCCGCGAGTGTGGATCTGGAGGATCTCGCGGCGACCCTCCGTGTCCGGGACGCCGATCTCGATCTCGCGGTCGAACCGGCCCGGCCGCCGGAGCGCTGGGTCGACAGCGTCGATGCGGTTAGTCGTGCCGATGACAGTGATCCGGCCGCGCTCTTCGAGACCATCCATCAGGCTGAGAAGCTGGGCGACGACGCGACGCTCGACGTCGCCGCTGACCTCTTGACGCTCGGGCGCGATGGAGTCGAGTTCGTCGATGAAGACGATCGCCGGGGCGTTCTCCTCGGCCTCCTCGAAGACCTCCCGGAGCTGCTCTTCGCTCTCGCCGTAGTACTTTGACATGATCTCCGGGCCGGAGATTGTCTGGAAGTGCGCGTCGATCTCGTTGGCGACGGCCCTGGCGATCAGGGTCTTGCCGGTGCCGGGTGGTCCGTACAACAGTACGCCCTTGGGCGGCTCGATCCCGAGCGTCTGGAATAGCTCGGGATGACGCATCGGGAGTTCGATCATCTCCCGGACCCGGTCGAGTTCGTCGTCCAGTCCGCCGACGTCCTCGTAGGTCACGTTCGCGGTCGGCAACCCGTCCGCCGGCTCTGCGTCGCGCTCGCCCCGCGAGACCGCCACCTCGTCGGCCGACCGGTCCAGGATCTCGACGTCGGTGCGCTGGGTGACGACTACCGGCCCGTCCGGGTCGGTGTCGACGATCCGTACCGGAACCCGTCGTCCGAATCGGCTCCCGAGCGTTCCGAGACCGAGCGACAGCCCGACCGTCCGTCCGGGAGTTACGGCCTGATCAGCCAGTTCGTCCCGAAGATACGACGCTAGATCGCTGCTGACGCGCACCTCCTCCGGCAACGTGACGGAGATGCGTCTGGCGGTTTCGACGGTGGTCGGTTCGACGGTGACCCGGTCGTCGATACTGACGCCCGCTGCCCGGCGGAGCTGCCCGTCGATGCGGACGATGCCACGACCGGCGTCGCTCTGGTCGCTCGGCCAGACGCGGGCGACGGCTCGGTCGCCGTCACGTCCTTCGATCGCGACGAAGTCGCCGCTGCTGACACCGAGGTCGCCGAGAACCGCACGGTCGATGACGGCCATTCCGCTCCCTGGTTCTCTGTTCTTCAGTTGCTTTACAATGAGCTCCATGTTGAACACCCCCATCGAAAAAGGTCGTCAACGATCGAGAGGCTCGTCGCGAACGCCGACCCGATCAGCTCTGGATCTCGATCTCGCGGCCGCTGACCGTCGCGCCAGCCTCGGCCGGCAACCGAACCTCGAGAATGCCGTTGTTGTACTCGGCGGTGATCGCGTCGTCGTCGATCCGCTTGGGGAAGCGGAACCGACGGTGGTAGGTCCGGCGTCGACTACGCTCTTGTTCTTCGTGTTCGGCCGCGACGTTCAGTACGCCGTCGTCCCACGAAACCGTGATCTCTGCGGGATCGAATCCCGGCAGCTCGACGCTGAGCACGAATTCATCGTCTTCCTCGTACAGTTCGTAGTCGTTACCACTGGTTTCGAACAGTCTGCTCGGCAGGTCGAGGCCTTGCATCCACGAGGTAGCTGGGTTCGGGAGCGCCATAGCTGATCACCTCGTGACCATCTTTTGCTTGTTCGCGCTTCTATAGATATTTTTCTAAAGATATCATATATTTCTATATCGGGAACAAATGGGTGGGCTACAACTGTGTTGACGGAGACGGTGACAGCATTGACGACTCAGCAGTCGCTCCGGCCGTTTCGTCGGTAAGGGCTTGCTCGGTGACGACTTCGACGCACTCGAGCGCGACCGCGAGGATCGACACACTCGAACGAGACCGCGAGGGCTTCGAAGAAACGCTGCTCGAGTAAATGGTCGAGCGGGCAAGGGAGCTGTATCGGTGAGCTATTGGATCGAAGCCGCAGCGACACCAAGCGTGACAATCACGATCAGAGCGGCCACGAGACCGAAGCCAGGGCCGAAGCCGTCGCCGGACTCAGTGTCATCGTCCTGCTGGGTCGTCGCTTCACGATTGGACTGCTCGGGGTCATCGGTCGTCCGGTCAGTCTGCCCGGAACCAGCAGCCTCTCGGTCGGTCGTCGACTCGTCGGTCGTCCCCTCGTCGGTGTCGCTTTCGGCGGTGATCGTGCCGGACGTACTGTCGTCGGTGGTCTCGACGGCAAACGTGTGTTCGCCCTGAGCTTGCAGCGTGAACGTCGCAGAGACGCGGGTACTCTCACCGGCGTCGATCGAGACCGATTCGTCGGTCACCGTCGCACCGTCGACGCTGACATCGACCGTCTCGTTGCCAGCCACGCCGCCGGTGTTTGCGGCGGTCACGCTGATCGTCACGTCCTGGCCTGCGTCGACGGTCTCGGGCGCGACGACATCGATAATCTCGAAGGTCGCAGGTTCGCGTACAGCAGTCTCGGCTTCGCCCTCGGCATCGACCACACTGATCGAGTGTGCGGCGGTTCCAGCAGTCGACAACTCAGTCTCGAAGCTGACCGTGTTCGTGCCGGGTTCGAGCGTGACCGAGCGCGTGTCGACCTGCTCGCCGTCGAGCGTGTAGGCGACGGTCGTCTCGACGGAAACGTCGGCGTCGTTGACGACCTCCGCTGTTACCTCTGCGGTTTCGTCAGTGAGCACCTGCTCGGTCGCCGTGACGTCCCCGACAGAGATTGCGGATCGCGGCACGACCTCGACGGACCCGGCCTCGATGTCGTTGACCATCAGATCGTGCGTGCCCGCCTCGCTCGGCGTCCAGGATAGTTCCGTCGAATTCGTCGATTCGGCGCCGACCGAGATATCCTGCGTCTGGAGGACACTGTCGTTCGCGACGAGTGTAGCCGTCTCGGAGCCGGCCAGTCGATCCGGGTTCTCCAGCGTGGTCGAGACGGTCGCCTCCTGGCCGACCAGCAGCGTCTCCGTGCCGACTGACGCGTCGGTGACCGAGACTTCGGGCGGTTCGACGGCCTCGACGGTGCCGACCGTCTCACCATCGAGAGTCAGTGTGTAGCTTCCAGTCCCCGGTGCCGTCCAGTTGAACGCGACCGTTCGCTCGTCGCGTCCGTCGATGGTCAGGGTCGTCGAGTCGACCGTTTCGTCGTCGGCATCGAGGCTGAACGTGCTGGTGCCTTCGAGGTCGCCGGCGTTTTCGAGGGTCGCTTCGACCGTAGTAGAGGAGCCATTGGCGACGAGCGTCTCCCCGAGGGAGGTGTCAGCGACGCCGAGGTTCGGCGGCGCGAGCATCTCGACCGTTCCGGTGTCGGAGTGGCCTGCAAGCGAGGCCGTGACTTCGGCAGTGCCACGGTCGGTCGATTCGAACGTCCCGTTGTGGATCGTGGCTGCGGTCGTGTTCAGGTCGTATTCGGCGGTGGTCGTTGCGGTCGTGTCGGCGCTGGCCGCGAGTTCGAGCGTGACGGTCACGTCGGTCGATTCGCCGACCATGAGTTGCTGATCGTCGAGGTCCAGCGAGAGGTCCTGGATGCGCCACTGCTGGACTGGGAGGTCGTCGGTCGTAGTCCAGACCCCCTCGAAGTCCAGCCCGTCCATGTGCTCGGCCGCTTCCGGCCCGGTCATCTGCTCGCGGGTGAGTTCCGTGCCGTGTTTGGATGTGGTTCCGCTGATCTCCTCGCTCCAGTAGACGTCGCGTACTGCACCTTCGATGCCGCCGAA
>JBMCBU010000075.1:0-8408 GCA_048623335.1 Halapricum sp. | reverse complement strand
TGGTTGAAATCGACCCGCGCGCGGCCGCCGATGATCGTCTCGACGTGGCCGTGCTGGCCGTCGACGTCGACGTGTGCGCCGGGATAGCGGTCGTCCTCGGGGATCTTGTTCGCGCTGACGGTCCGGACCTCCTCGTCGTCGTACTCGCCGAACGCCTCCTGGGCGGGGACGACGACGGAGCCGCCGTCGCCGACTTCCGCACCGATGATGTCGTCTTCGACGGTCTGGAAGACGTGGCCCTGCCCGAGCACGATCGTGCGCGGCCCGAACTCCTGGTCCTCGCCGACGCCCTCTTCTTCGGCGACCTCGGGATCGGTCGTGTCGACGAGCTGTCCGCCCTCGACGGTGTATGCGGTGTAATCGAGTTCGATGAAATCCCCGTTCTGGAGTCCCTCAGTTTCCTCATCGGCCGTCTCTTCTTCGACGTCTTCGGTGGTGGCCTCCTCGGCCTCGGAATCGTCACTCATAGTTTCTCTGTCCGTCGTTGCACTCTTAAGGACAACGTTTCCCGGTCAGCGCCGGGACACCTCCGTTCGGATGTCAGTAGTCGTCGGAATCTTTCGGCGAATAGCTATCGCAGCTCTGTCCGTTGATCGTCGAGTTCGTGCACTTGAAATCGCCGTCTGTGTAGACGTCACCTTCGACGGTTGCGTCGGTCAGTTCGACACTGTCTCCATTGATGTCACCCTCGACGGTGCTCGCCTTGTCGACTTTTACCTGGTCGTGAGTACTCACCGCGTCACCTCCGATAGTGCTCCCCCCGACAATCTTCACATTTTTATTCGTACTCACCGCGTCGCCTTCGACCGTCCCACCGTTGCTTACCTCGACGACCTTCTGACCCTGGAGGGACCCGGAGATAGAGCTGTTGTCGATTTTCACGTCTGCAGTGGTCGAGACCGCGGTTCCGGTGGCCGTACTATTTATTATCTTGACAGTCTTTTTGGCCGTCGCGTCGCCTTCGACCGTCCCACCGTTGATTACCTCGACGACCTCCTCACCCTGGAGGGACCCGGAGATAGAGCTGTTGTCGATTTTCACGTCTGCAGTGGTCGAGACCGCGGTTCCGGTGGCCATACTATTCATGATGTTGACAGTATCCTCGGCCGTCGCGTCGCCGTAGAGCTTTGCGTCGTCGACGTCGATCGTTTTGTCTTGGCTCTCGGTGTCGCCGATGATCGCCCCGCTGTCATACACCTCGACGCCTTTGTCGGTCGTCACGTCACAGTCGACGACCAGTCCGTCGACTTTCACCGATTCCGTCCCGTTGTCGGACTCGGATTCGACCCACTCACACCCTTCGTCCGGCGCGGGGACGCTCGTCTCAGGCTGGGCCGTCCAGAGCGTGTAGGTCGTGCCGTGCTCGCCGGTGTAGACGAGCGTGATCTCCTCGTCGGTCGGGATGACCGAGGCAGCCTCACCGGTGACGAGTTCCCGGCCGTCGAGTGCTGTCGACTCCGCGACGCCCTGAATAGTCACTTTATCGCCGTCGAGCGTCTCGCCGCCTTCGTGGACGATTTCGTGCGTGATGCCGTCTTCGCCAGGTTCGAGTTCGAACGCGACGTTCGGTGCCGGCTCACGCTCCTCGCTGAGATCGAACACCATCGTCGCGGACACCGCCCCGAGCAGCGTCACGATGACGATCAGGAGCGCGATCCCGACGACAGGTGAGATACCACGAGCCCCAGTATCCATCGTGCGGTGATTGGAATTTGTACGGTTAAAACCCCTGGCAGCGGTTTCCGGCGATGAAAAGACTGTCTCCTGTCGCTACTCCGAAACCGCATCGAGCACGTCGGTCGCGACCGCACGAAGCGCCTCGCTCTCTCCGACGGGCGATGTTCCCGTCAGCCCGGCGGCCGCGACGTCCTCGTCGTAGCCGAACGTCTCGACGATGGGGATGTCGGCCTGCTCGCGGACGAGGTCGGCCTCCTCGTCGTCACGGACCTTGTTGAGGAAGCCGTAGATCTCCTCGATGCCGATGTCGGTGGCCAGCGACTGGATCTGGTGGGCCGTCTCGATGGAGGTACGCGACGGTTCGAGCACGACGATCATCGCGTCCACGTCGTCGGCGGTGCCGCGACCGAGGTGTTCGATCCCGGCCTCCATGTCCATGATCACGTCGTCGGCATCCAGCGCCTGGTTGACCAGCGCGCGGATGAAGTTGTTCTCCGGGCACATACAGCCGGTGCCGCCGCCCTCCGGCGGACCGATCGTGACGAGTCGCCCGGCCGCCCCGAACGGTACTGAGTAGTCCTCGAGCACGTCCGCGACCTCGGGTCGCATCTGCAAGAGCCCACCCGAGGAGCCGGCTCGATCCTCGATGAGGCTGGTCTCTCGGGTGATCGGGGCCGGCTGTTCGATATCGAGCGTCCCCGCGAGGTTCATGTCCGGGTCGCCGTCGATGGCGATGACCTCACGCTCGTCTGCGATTTGCTGTGCGATCGCTGCCGACAGCGTCGACTTCCCGACGCCGCCCTTGCCAGTGATTGCCAGTTTCATGATTGATCAGTCGTCGTCGACCGCAGTTCCTTCGCTCGCGCCCGTCGCTTGCGTGTTCAACAGGGGTTCGCGCCGCTCGTCTAGCGCGTCGATGAGCTTCTCTGCCGCGCCGTCCGGCGTCTCGTCCTGGATGAGGTGGCCGCCCGTGATGTCTTTGAGATCTTCTGTCAGCGTTTGCGTGACAGTGTCGCTCGCCTCGATGCGCAGCCCCGGCGC
The DNA here is from genome assembly GCA_048623335.1 of Halapricum sp. Classification (GTDB taxonomy): domain Archaea; phylum Halobacteriota; class Halobacteria; order Halobacteriales; family Haloarculaceae; genus Halapricum. The sequence continues at coordinate 5,690 of JBMCBU010000075.1, read as the reverse complement.
CGTATGTAGGGGCAGCCCCAGCGAGAGCGCCCACGTGCCGATGCTGACCGCCTTCTCGGCGATCAGTTCGGGCGCACTCGCAGCGACCGGGAGGTCGCGAGTCGGAATCCCGCTTCCCTCCGAGATTGCCCGGATGACGTTGCCGATACGGGAGTTGTCGACGCAGGATCCCATGTGCAACACCGGCGGGAGCGGCCCGTCCAGCCCGGCCGCGTCCCCGAGCGTGTAGAGCAGATCGCGGATGCCGTCGCCCGCCAGTTCGTCGACTTTGCCGGGATCGAGATACCCGCCCTGGGCCATGATATGCCCGATACAGCCGGTCACGACGGGTAACACGTCCGCTGCGAGCAACTTCTCGATGAGCTTCTCGGACATCTGGGCCTCCCGCAGCTTGGGGTTCGGACAACCGACGATGCCGACGATCCCGCGCAGCTGGCCCGACTGGATCGCGTCGACGATCGGCTGGGCAGGGTTGTCCGGGTCGATCGTCTCGAGCACGTCGAGCAGCGCCGTATCGGAGAACCCGACGACGGCCTGCTGGGTGCGATCCGGGATGTTCACGTCGTACTTCTGGCGGCGCTGTCGGTCCTCGTAGCCCTCGATGGCCTGCCGGACGATCTTTTTCGCGTCCTCCATCGCGGTCTCTTCCTCGAAGGGGATGTGCGTCGCCTCCCGCATCCGCACGTAGTCCATCGTCGTGATGAGCCGGGTGTGGTGACACTCCATCAGATCGGAGATGCCGGGCCAGATGCACTGGATGTCGACGACCATCGCGTCCACCGCGCCGGTCGTGACCGCCAGTTCCGACTGCAGGCTGTGGGCCGCGAGCGGGATCCCGTGTCGCTCGGCGAGTTCGTTGCCGGTACAACAGATCCCCACGAGGTTGATCCCCTCCGCGCCGACCTCGTAGGCCTCCGCCTCGAGTTCCTGGGCGGCTTTGACGACCATCTCGCTTAGCTGTGGGGAGTGGCCGTGGACGGCCAGGTTGACCTGCTCCTCTTCGAGAACACCGAGATGGGCCGTCGCGTTCGTCGGCGTCGGCGTCCCGAAGATCACGTCTTGTAAGTCCGTTGCCATCGTCAGTCCGGCGTATCCGTCGGCGACGCCTGCCGAGAGCGCACTCTTGAGGATGTGCCCCGTATCGGAGTCGTTGCCCTGGTGGGTCTGTGCCAGCGCCCGCGAGGCCTGCTGGTCGACGCTACTCATCGGGAGCAGGTCCTGTTCGGCCAGGTGTTCGCGCTGTTCGGCCGGCATGCGCTCGACCCAGTTGAGCGTCTCCCCGCCGCCGGGGGCGAAGTCCGCTTTCGCCGTCTCGGCGACGCTTTTGGCGACCTCGTTCACGTCTCCGTCGGCGTCGAGACCGAGATCCTCGGCGATGTCCCGCAGTTTCTGCTCGTCTTTGATCTCGTAGTCCGCGGCGTTCTCCTCGGCGATGTCCTCGAGTAACTCGACGGCCTCCCTGGCGTGATGAGCGTGTGCGGAGACGCCGCCGGCGATCTCCCGATAGAGGTTGCGCGAGACGACTGTCCCCGGCGTCGCGCCACAGACGCCCCGGTCCTGGCCGTACTGGTCATCGTCGCTCACGCGACACGGTCCCATGTAGCAGATGTCACAGCAACTGCCGGCAACCCCGAACGGACACTGGGGCTGGCTCTCCTCGAGCCGGTCTGCCGGCATCTCGTAGTCGATCTCTCGCTGTACGTCCATCGTTCGGTCCTCGCCGCCTGCCGGACCGAAATCGATCACCGGCTCGGCTGGTTCATCTCCGCTCATATTCGACCGTGAGGACCATACCGTATAATCAACCGTTTTTGATTCTGCATCCGTGGAAATTCAGTGCAACATTTATACGTGTCCAGTCGTAATGCCGGCGGCATCTATCGGCGAACATACCGCGATATAGCGTCCAACACCTGTATTGTGTCTAAGCTGTCAGCCCTCTGAATACGACAGGTTCTACCAGCAGTATTGTATAAACTCCACTCAACAACTGATTAGGTTTAGCCGTCTGGCGCTTCGGTTCCGGGATGGGTGTCTTGTGAGCCGCCAGCGCACCGCTTATTTTCGTGCCATCCGATGCCCGGGTATGTACGAGGTCGAGTTGAAGGTCCGAGCGGATCACGACCGGGTACGCGACCGACTCGAATCACTGGGAGCCGATCGCAGCGGGAGTGTCACGCAGGCAGACACGTACTACGACGCGCCACATCGGGACTTCGCGGCGACCGACGAGGCGTTTCGGGTCCGCGAGGAGGCCCGCGACGGAGACAGCGAGACGCGGATCACCTACAAGGGGCCGAAGATCGACGCCGGATCGAAGACTCGCGAAGAACTGGAGACGACGGTCGGCGACGGCGAGACGGTTCGCGACCTCGTCGAGTCGCTCGGGTTCGACCCGGTCGCGACCGTCCGTAAGGACCGCCAGCGATTCGCTGTCTCCGGGTTCATCGTCACGCTCGATACGGTCGAGGGCCTCGGCGAGTTCGTCGAGATCGAGATCGATGTCGAGACCGAAGCGGAGATCGAGCAGGCACGCGATGCGGCTCTCGAGCTGCTCGCGGACCTCGGGCTGGATCCCGACGACCAGATACGCGTTTCGTATCTCGAACTGCTACTTGTCGACGAGACGGAGGAGGCTGGGGAGTGATGGACGTCGCTGATACCGTTCTCGAACGCGAAAGCGACGGTCGAACCCGCGCGCTGGTCGTGGACGGGACGGGCACGTACGGGTACGCCGAGGACGGGACCGTTCGCGCGACGGGACTGTCTGTCGTCGACTGCCGCGTCTACGAGCACCCGACCGGCGACGACCCGGACGCGGCGGCGATCGAGCGTTACCTCCGGACCGATCTGTTTCCGGGATTGCGAAACGACAGCCCGCTCTGGGAGGGACTTCTCGAGCGCGTCGAGTTCTCCGAGGGCCGAATTCGTATCCAATACCGCGACGACGACGCCGGCTTCCGGTTCGACGCGACGCTCGCGTTCGAACGCTGACCGGGGAGCGATCGGCACGCCTGATACCCACGAGTAATCACACGCTATCGAAAAGTTTCCGTAAGTTATAGAGCTACGGACGGCCAACCTCGACCAATGAGTCAGCGGAACATCCGGGTTCAGCCGACGGAGGACAGAGCAGTCGAAGACCAGGACGTAGAGATCGTCGAGCGCAAGGGAATCGGGCACCCCGATTCTATCTGTGACGGGGTCGCCGAGAGCGTCTCACGGGCGCTTGCAGGGGAGTATCTCGACAGATACGGGACAGTGTTGCACTACAACACCGACGAGACCCAGTTGGTCGCCGGGACGGCCGCGCCGGCCTTCGGCGGCGGCGAGGTGCTCGATCCGATCTATCTGCTCGTGGTCGGGCGCGCGACGAAGACCTATGACGGCCGGCGCTTCCCCGCCGAGTCGGTCGCGCTCGAAGCCGCCCGGACGTATCTCGACGAGACGTTCCCGAGCCTCGACGTCGGCACGGACGTGATCGTCGACGTCAAGCTCGGCGAGGGGAGCGGCGACCTCCAGGAAGTCTTCGGAGAGGACGGCGCGGTACCGATGGCCAACGACACCTCCTACGGGGTCGGTCACGCGCCGCTGACCGAGACCGAGCGGATCGTGCTGAACACCGAACGAAAACTCAACGGCCCCTACAGTGACGAGCACCCGGCGGTCGGCCAGGACGTCAAGGTCATGGGCAAACGCGAGGGCGACCACATCGACGTGACCGTCGCCGTCGCGGTCATCGACGACCACGTCGAGAACATGAGCGAGTACCGCGAGACGATCGAGGGCGTTCGCGAGTACGTCGCCGAACTCGCGAGCGAGTACACCGACCGTTCGGTCGAGGTCCACGTCAACACCGCCGACAACTACGACGAGGGCGCGATCTATCTCACGACGACCGGCACCAGCGCCGAACAGGGCGACGACGGCTCCGTGGGACGGGGCAACCGCGCGAACGGGCTCATCACGCCCAACCGCCCGATGAGCATGGAGGCGACCTCCGGGAAGAACCCCGTCAACCACATCGGGAAGATCTACAACCTGCTCTCGACGGAGATCGCCCAGTCGGTCGCCCAGCAGGTCGAGGGGATCCGGGAAGTCCAGATCCGCCTGCTCAGCCAGATCGGCCAGCCGATCGACAAACCCCACGTCGCCGACGCGCAACTGGTCACCGGCGACGGCGTCTCCGTCGCCGACGTCGAATCCGAGGTCGAAGCCGTCATCGACGAAGAACTCGCGGACATCACGAGCGTCACCGAGGCCGTCATCGAAGGTGACATCTCGACGTTCTGATACTGGTGGCTATACCGTTTCGAAATGATTCGGCACGACGGTGTGTCGAATATCTGTCCGAACTGATAGCCATCAGTATGAGCTTCCGTCTCGCTTCGAGGTCGAAGGCTGTTTATTGGCCAGCGGAGTAGCCGCGAGTATGCACCCGCCGGATGCCGGGACCGTCCTCGTGCGCCACGGGGAACTCGGCGTCAAGAGCGACCAGGTCCGCATCAAGATGGAGCGCCAGCTCCGGAGTCACATCGAGAACCTCCTCGAGGACCGCGCGATCCCCGGCCGAGTCCGGACCGAGCGAAACCGGCTCTACGTCGAGACCGAGCCAGCACACGTCGAAGACGCGACTACGACGGCGACCGATGCCTTCGGCGTCGTCTCGGCGAGTCCGGCAGTCCAGGTCGAGCCACGACTAGACGCGATCATCGACGCGATGGCAGCAGCGACCGGGCGGGCGTACGACGGGGGCGCGTTCGCAGTGCGCGCCCGTCGGGCGGGACCACCGGACGCCCATCCGTTCTCCAGTACCGACCTCGAACGGGAGGGCGGGGCAGCCGTCGGCGAGGCGATCGAAGCGCTGGGGGACGACCCAATCGTCGACCTCGACGCTCCCGATTTCACGGTCTTCGTCGAGTGTCGCCCCGAGAAGGCCTTCGTCTTCCTGGAGAAGCGGGAGGGGCCGGGCGGGCTCCCGCTGGGGAGCCAGCGCCCACTGGTCGCACTGGTCAGCGGCGGCCACGACTCGCCGGTCGCCGCCTGGGAGGCGATGCGTCGCGGCAGCCCGGTCATCCCGCTGTACGTCGATCTCGGCGAGTACGGCGGCGCAGACCACCGGGCACGTGCGGTCGCGACGGCGGATCGACTCGCCGAACTGGCTCCCCAGTACGACATGCGACTCCGGGTGGTGTCCGCGGGCGAGCTCGTCGCCGACCTGGTCGACAGCGTCGGAGACACGCGGATGCTCTCGCTTCGTCGGGCGATGGTGGTCATGGCCGAGACGGTCGCGACCGATCACGACGCCGTCGGAATCGTCACCGGCGAGTCGATCGGACAGAAGTCAAGTCAGACGACCGCGAACCTGGCCGTCACCGACGTCGCGACCGACCTGCCGGTCCACCGCCCGCTGGTGACCGCGGACAAGAGCGACATCTTAGAGCGTGCCCGCTCGCTCGGAACGTACGAGGACACCTCGGTCCCGGCCGGCTGCAATCGCGTTGCGCCGGATCACCCCGAGACGAACGCGACTGTCGAGGCCGTCGAGGCGGCCGAGCCGGACGACCTGTTCGAGCGGGCGCGCTCGCTCGCGGCCGATCGGACGACCGTGGAGTGAGCTGCAGTATGGGAACTGGGAGGAGTATCAGAGTCAACTGTCTCGGGGTCAAGCCCCGAGGTATCCGCCTTGA
>JBMCBU010000074.1:0-8465 GCA_048623335.1 Halapricum sp. | reverse complement strand
CGGGAGATGCTACGGTCTGGACTTGCAAATACCTGTTCCGCCGAACCCGATCAGGCCTCTCTCTCCGACGTGGTCGAGTCCGCATCCGACGTGGTCGAGTCCGCATCCGACGTGGTCGAGTCGTCGGGTTTGGAGACGACGTCGGCAGGGACGCCGGCGACGGTTGCCCCGGGTGGCACGTCCGAGTCGACCAGCGAGTTAGCCGCAACCTGTGCGTTCGCTCCGATCTCGACGCCCGGGAGAACGACAGCGCCAGCGCCGATCATCGCTCGCTCGCCGACGACGACCTCGCCAGTCCGGACCTCGTCCTGGAGGTACTCGTGACAGAGCAGCGTCGCGTCGTACCCGATGATGGCGTCGTCGCCGACGGTGAGCAGTTCCGGCCAGAACACGTCCGGCGTGGCCGTCAACGCCCAGGCGACGCCGACTCCGACATCGGCACCCAGCCGTCTGAGCAACCAGTTTTTCACCCGCAGACTCGGGGAGTAGCGGACGAGCCAGACGACGAGGAAATTGACGACGATCCGCAGCGGATGACGCGTCTCCGGCCAGTGCATCAGCGAGTTCCTGGGACCGGGCGTCGCCCGGCTCGAGAGTCGGTCGTGGCGGGACGTCTCGTCGGACACGGCTCCGGGTTCGAGGGGGGCGATTATAGGCGTATCTGTTGTGTGATGCGCAGGCGCAAAACCTCGACTTTCGTCGCGGTGAACATATCACTCGCCGCGAAGCTCGGTCATGTGATCGATCCGCTGTTGGATCAACCCGGCGGTTCCGATATCGTGGCGGACGCGCAGGCCTTGTTCACCCGCCTCGCGCAGGACGGCTTCGGCGATCTCCTCCGCTGCCGTGATGTCCTCGGAGACGCCGACAACGGCGAACGACCGGGATGTCGTCGTGTATATGCCGTCCTCGCGCTCGTCGACGCTGGCGTAGTACAACAACGCCTCGCCGTCGTACGTGCTCGCGATCTCGCGTGCGCCCTCTTCGTCGACGGCGACTTTCGTACCGGCCACCGGGTCGGTCGGGTATCCCTCAGGAACGGCGTACTTGCAGACCGTCGCCTGCGGCGCGAAAGACAGCTGTGGCAGTGACTCGCCGTCACGAGCGGCGGTCAGCACGTCCAGGAAGTCCGTGTTCAGCACGGGCAGGCTGTTCATCGCCTCGGGATCTCCGAAGCGGGCGTTGAACTCCACGACTTTCGGTCCGTCCGCGGTGAGCATGAACTGCCCGTAGAGGACGCCCTTGTACTCTTCGAGCGCCTCGACGGTCGCCTCGATGACCTCGACGGCGTCCATGTAGTCCTCGCGATCCATGAACGGCAACTCCAGCGTCGCGTCGGAGTAGGACCCCATGCCACCGGTGTTGGGTCCCTCGTCGCCCTCGTAAGCGCGCTTGTGATCTTGGACGGCGGGCGTCACGCGGACGTCCCCGTTCGCGACCAGTGCCTGGACGGTGAACTCTTCGCCGACGAGCCGTTCTTCAAGCACGACCCGGTCGTAATCGGAGTCCCGAAGGTACGCCTTGGCCTCCTCGGCGGTGACCTGGTCGCCGATGACACGGACGCCTTTCCCGCCGGTCAACCCCGCAGGCTTGACTGCCAGATCGCCGTCGTAGCTGTCGATGTACTCGCAGGCAGCCTCCATGTCCTCGAAGGTCTCGAAGTCGGGACATCCGGGAATGTCGTGTTCGCGCATGAACCGCCGCTGGAACGCCTTGTCGGTCTCGATGCGTGCCTCGGATTCCCGTGGCCCGAACGCATAGACTCCGGCGTCGTCCAGCGCGTCAGCGACGCCCGCTTCGAGTGGCGCTTCCGGCCCAATGACTGCGAGATCGGCCTCGACTTGTCGGGCGTAGGTCGTCACCGCTCGCGGATGGGTCGTATCGAGCGCTTCGAAGCCGTCTGCGAGACGGGCGATTCCGGGGTTCTTGTTGCCGGCACAGGCGTACAGCGCGCAGTCGGAGTCGGTCAGCGCGCGCGCGATCGCGTGTTCGCGGCCGCCACCCCCGACCAGCAGTATGGTCTCTGTCATACGCGATAACCCGCGGCACGACCGGTAAAAGGTTGCCCTTCGATGCCGTTGGACGGCGGGACGTCGAGAGCGCGAGGGCCGTTGGCTCTGGAGACGTTTCGGGCCCGTGAACGACGCCTCGGAGGACGGAGACGCGGCATGTGAAAGTTTAAACAACAACGGGCTGATCGAGAAAGCATGGACAGAGCGCGCGCGATCGTCGTCGGACTCATCGGCCTCCTGCTCGTGCTCGCTGCGCTGCTCGTCCGTCCGTTCCTGGAGTTCGTCCTCCTGTCGGTGTTGCTCGCGTTCCCTCTTCGGCACGTACAGCGGCGACTCAAAGGGCGGTTCGGCGAGCGCAGAACAGCTGCGGGACTGGTCGTGGGTACCACTGTCACCGTCCTCCTGCCGCTGGCGTGGCTTCTGTGGATCGTGCTACGGGAGACGACGACGTTCGTCAAGCGCGTCCAGCGGGGTGATGTCGACTTCTCCGATGTCGAGGCGTCGATCCAGAACGTGACCGGACAGGATATCGACCTGCTGGAAGTCGCCCGCAGGCTACTTCAGGAGACCGGGATCGGAACGGTCGACGGCGCGGTCGGCGTGTTCGGGACGGCGGCAGACTTGCTGATCGGGACGGCACTGTCGGTCTTTCTACTGTATTACTTTCTGAAGGACGCCGACCGGTTCGGACGTTGGCTGGAGCGGACCGTCCCGCTCCCGGAACGGGTCTACAGCCAGCTGCACCGGGAGTTCAACGATGTCATGTGGGCCGTGCTCGCCAGCCACGTGTTCATCGCGGTCGTTCAGGGCGTCGTCGCCGGACTCGGGCTGGTCGTTCTCGGCGTCCCGAACGCCACGTTCTGGACAGTCGTGATGGTATTTCTCGCCGTCATGCCCATCATCGGCTCGTTTCTCGTCTGGGGACCGGCAGTCGTCTACCTCCTCAGCGTCGAGCGGCCGGTCGCCGGCGTCGCCCTGCTCGTGTATGGCACGATCGTCGTCAGCTTCAGTGACGACTTCTTGCGACCGCTCGTCATCGACCGCTACACCGAGACGCGACTGAACCCCGGGGCGATCGTCCTGGGCGTCGTCGGCGGGATATACGTGTTCGGATTCATCGGCATCTTCTTCGGCCCGGTCATCATCGGCGCGCTGCGAGCGGTACTCGACACCTATCGTCGCGAGTACGTCGAACACACCTCAGCGACCGAAGCCGGGGAGTGACCGCTCGCGTCAACTCGCTTTCGTCTCGTGGCGGCCAGCGACCGCCGTGGATACCTGTTCGATCCCGTAGACGGCGACGTACAGCCCGATCGCGACGAGCACTACCGCGCCGCCGGCCGAGACGTCGAAGAGGTACGAGACAGTCGCACCGACGATTGCCGCGAACTGACCGGCGAGCACGGCCCCGGCGATCGACCGCTTGAATCCGCGAACCGACGACGCAGTCGCGACGGGGATCACGAGCATCGCCGCGACCAGGATCACACCCATGATCTGCATGGCACCGACGACGACCACTGCCGTGAGCACGACGAGCAGACGGTCGTACCAGATGACCGACAGCCCGGCCGCACGAGCACCGACTGTATCGAACGTGACGTACACGAGCGGCCGGTACGTGGCCGCGACGACCCCACCGACGAGGACCGTCATCACGAGGAGGACCGCGGCGTTCGTTCGCGAAACCGTCGCCAGCGACCCGAAGAGGTACGCGCTGATGCCGACGGCGATGCCGCCGTCCGTCGCGGTCACGATGACGCTCCCCAGCGCGAAACTCCCGGTGAGGACGATCGCCAGCGAGGTATCCGTATAGGTGCCGAAGTGCTCGATCAGCACCTGCACCAGCAACGCGGCGATCACTGCAACGACCAGAGCGGTCACCAGCGGCGAGACCGACTGGGCAAACGTGGCGTTGACGAAAAGTCCGATCGCGACGCCGGCAAACGCGGAGTGAGCCAGCGTATCGCCGATCATCGCCATCTCGCGGTGGACGAGAAAGCTCCCGACTAGCGGCCCGATGATCGCGATACAGATCGCCGCGAGGTACGCTCGTTGCATGATCGGATAACCGAGGATGTCGAGTCCGGTGACTCCAGCCAGCCAGTCGAACGGTCTCGCCCAGAGGCCGTCGAGCAGCCAGTCGGCGATCGATCCGATCAGCAGAGAGATGAGCGGGGGCATATCAGTGGTTGTGCTGGACGACGTGCTGTCCGCCGCCATATGCTCTCGCGAGGGAGTTGGTTTCGACGAACGCCTCCGGATCGCCATGGAAGAACAGCTCACGATTGAGACACGCGATCTCGCTCGCGTGCGTGGTGACGACGCCGATGTCGTGTTCGATCAGGACGATCGTCATGCCATCGTCGTTCAATTCCCCGAGCAGATCGTAGAACCGTTCGCGGGACTCGGCGTCAACGCCGACCGTCGGTTCGTCTAACGCCAGCAACTCGGCTTCCGCGGCGAGCGCCCGGGCGATGAACACGCGCTGGCGTTGCCCGCCGGAGAGCCGTCCAACGCGTCGATTCGCGAGATCGACGATCCCGACCCGTTCGAGGGCCGACTGGATCGCCTCGCGGTCAGCGGCGGCGAACCGGCGGTAGCTGGTGTGGGGATAGCGCCCCATCCGGACGGCCTCCCTGACCGTCACCGGCATATCACCTGCGGCTCCGCCGGTGTCCTGGGGAACGTAGCCGACCTTGTCGCCGTCGGCGCGCTCGTGGGCGGGGTTGTCGAACAGCATGACCCGTCCCTGGTCGGGCTTTCGAAGCCCGATCATCAACTCGAGGAGCGTCGTCTTGCCGGAGCCGTTGGGCCCGACCAGACCCAGGAACGCTCCGCGCTCGATTTCCAGGGAGACGCCTTCGAGGACCGGCCGGTCGGCGTAGGCAAACGTCACGTCGGAGAGATCGATGACCGCCATCAAGCGTCTAGTGCGCGCTCGAGGGTTGGAAGGTTTACGTTCTCGATTATCTCCAGGTAGCCCCAGTCGTTGTCGTCCCACTCTTCGGTCAGGCCGGGCATCGACGTCAGCGGCAGTATCTCGGCTGCAGCGGTGTCCTCGACGAGTCGTTCGGCGGCTTCCTGCGATTCGAGAGGGTCCGCACAGACGTACTCGATGTCGTGCTCGTCGATGATCTGTCGGGCTCGATCCAGGTCCCTCGTCGTCGACTGGTCGTCCGGTGAAAGCCCAGTCACCGACACGAACTCGATCCCGTATCGCGCGCCGAAGTAGCTAAAGGCGTCGTGGCCCGCCAACACGATCGTCTCTTTGTTCGCGTCGGCGACCAGCGAGTCAATCTCCTCGTGGAGGGCGTCGAGCTCCTCTTGGTATGCCCTGGCGTTCTCGTCGTAGCTGTCTGCGTTGTCCGGATCCACCTCGACCAGGCCGGAACGGATCGTGTCGACGGCCTCGCTGGCCCGCAGCGGGTCCATCCAAAAGTGCGGATCCATCTGCCCGTGATCGTGACCGTCGTCTTGGTCTTCGTCGTGGCCATCGTCTTGGTCGTCCTCTTGGTCTTCGTCGTGGCCATCGTCTTGGTCGTCCTCTTGGTCTTCGTCGTGACTGTCGTCTTGTTCGTCGTCGTGACCGTCGTCTTGGTCGTCGTCGTGGCCATCGTCTTGGTCGTCGTCGTGGTCGTCTTGGTCGTCGTCGTGGTCGTCTTGGTCGTCGTCGTGGTCGTGAGCGTCTTCCCCGACTTCGAGCAGGTCGACGTCGGCGCTCGCTTCGATCGCCGTCACCTCTGTCCCGTCCGCTTCCAGGTCTCCGATGATGTCACCGATCCACGGTTGAAATCCGTCTGGCCCGTACACGAGTAGTCGCGTATTGCGGATGTCCTCACGGACGCTCAATCCGGGTTCCCAGCCGTGGCCGTGCTGACCGATCGGGACCAGCGTGCTGGTCGTCGCAGTGTCGCCGACGATCTGTGCGGCGAAATCGCCGAAAACGAAAAACGACGCCTGTGCAAGTGTTTCCTCGTCACTGTCACCCGTCACACCATCGAGACACCCGGCGATACTTCCGACGCCTGCGATCCCTGCCGCCGCCAGGAACTGCCTGCGCGTCTTGTCGGACATGTTAATAACAATACCAGCTAATATAATAAACATAGTGTTTTCGGACAATATTGATAATAACCGGTGTTCACAGAGAGCAGCGGGGACGCGTCGATCTGTACAGTCACTGTGACAGGATCCGGGTGAGACTGCCGGAGGCGTCGGGGTTTACCCCTTTCGTCTCGAATCCTGTGCATGACCGACAACCCGCTCGCTCGCAACCGCCTCTCCGAGGAGGAAAGCCCATACCTCCAGCAACACGCCGACAACCCGGTCAACTGGCAGCCGTGGGACGAGACCGCGCTCGACGTCGCTCGCGAGCGCGATCGCCCGATTTTCTTGTCGATCGGCTACTCCTCGTGTCACTGGTGTCACGTGATGGCCGAGGAGAGTTTCGAGGACGCGGCGGTCGCCGAGGTGCTCAACGAACACTTCGTGCCGATCAAGGTCGACCGCGAGGAGCGCCCGGACGTCGACAGCGTCTACCAGACGCTCGCCCAGTTGGTCAGTGGACGGGGCGGCTGGCCACTGTCGGTGTGGCTCACTCCCGACCAGAAGCCCTTCCACGTCGGGACGTACTTCCCGCGCGAGCCACGGCGAGGGATGCCCGGCTTCCTGGAAGTGCTCGGAAAGCTGCGGGCCAGCTACACTGACGAACGCGAACAGATCGAAGCCCGTGGCGAGGAGTGGACCGAGGCTATCGAGGGTGAGCTCTCCGCGACGCCCGACCAGGCGGGCGAGATCGACGACAACCTGCTGGCGTCGGCGGGCGACGCCGCCGTCCGCCGCGCCGACCGCACGCACGGGGGGTTCGGATCGGGCGGCCCAAAGTTTCCCCAGACGGGTCGACTCCAGTTGCTGTTGCGGGCACACGAACGGACTGGCCGAGAAGCGTACCGGGCAGTCGCGACCGAGGCGCTGGACGCGATGATCGCGGGCGGAATCTACGACCAGGTCGGCGGTGGCTTTCACCGGTATGCGACCGATCGCGAGTGGGTCGTCCCGCACTTCGAGAAGATGCTCTATGACAACGCGGAGCTCCCGCGAGTGCTCATCGCGGGCTATCAGGTCACCGGCGAGGACCGCTACGCGGCAGTCGCTCGAGAAACCTTCGAGTTTTTGCGACGAGAGCTTCGCCATCCCGAAGGTGGCTTCTACAGCACGCTCGACGCCCGCAGTGCTCCGCCCGCCGATCCCGGTGCGGGCGAGGAGGAGGGCGCGTTCTATACCTGGACACCCGAGGAAGTTCGAGAGGTCGTCGACGAGGCAGTCGATGCCGACCTCTTTTGCGATCGCTACGGCGTGTCCGAGACCGGCAACTTCGAAGGTGAAACCGTCTTGACGCGCAGCGTTTCGATCGAGGAGCTGGCCGTGGCGTACGAACTAGACCGCGACGAGGTCGAAGATCGACTCGAAGCCGCCCGCGAGCACGTCTTCGACGCACGCGAGGGACGACCGCGGCCGAATCGCGACGAGAAGGTGCTGGCCGGCTGGAACGGACTGGCGATCTCGGCGCTTGCGATGGGCGGGCTCGTACTCGAGGCGTCGTATGCGAGAACGGCAAGCGACGCGTTATCGTTCTGTCGTGAGCACCTCTGGGACGGCGAGACAGAGCGGCTCTCCCGGCGGTATAAGGACGGGGACGTACGGATCGATGGCTACCTCGAAGACTACGCGTTCCTCTCGCGCGGTGCGTTCGACGCCTACCAGGCGACCGGCGACGTCGAGCATCTCGGGTTCGCGCTCGATCTCGCTGAAGCGCTGATCGAACGCTTCTGGGACGCACAGGAAGGGACGCTCTACTTCACTCAGACGGGTGGCGAGAGTCTGATCGCCCGGCCCCAGGAGCTATCGGATCAGTCGACGCCGTCGAGCGCGGGCGTGGCCGCCGAGACGTTGCTCGCGTTGGATCACTTCCGGTCGGACGATCGCTTCGCGGACGTGGCCGCAGCTGTCCTCGAAACCCACGCAGAGACGATCGAACGCGATCCACTCCGTCACGCATCGCTGACGCTCGCCGCCGATCGGTACCGGAACGGTTCGACGGAACTCACGATCGCCGCCGAGACGATCCCCGACGCGTGGCGCGACCGACTGGCGGAAACGTACCTTCCGGCACGGATCCTGACGCACCGACCACCGACTGCTGACGGGCTTGACGCGTGGCTCGATCGGCTCGGCTTCGAAGACGCGCCGCCGATCTGGGCCGGCCGGACCGCTCACGACGGCCAGCCGACCGTCTACGCCTGCCGGGATTTCGCGTGCTCACCGCCCCAGAACGACATCACGGGGGCGATCGACTGGCTGGGAAAGTAAGGTCGAAGTGTCCGCTCGAAGCGGTTACTTCTCTCTGAAGTAGTCGCGAATCTTTTCGGCCAGGTACACCGGGATCGAGAC
>JBMCBU010000073.1:0-8516 GCA_048623335.1 Halapricum sp. | reverse complement strand
CGATCGGGCGTGTCAGCCAGCATCGGTCACCACCGCCGAGAGAGCAGCAAGAGGTTTTTGGCCTCCAGACGTATGTGAGATATGGCAAATCAAGAAGAGAGCGATCGGCTCGAGGCCTACAGACAGCGGTTCGACGCGCTCGATGGGACCATCGCGGAGGCGATGGATCGGTGGAGCATCCCGATGCTCCGGGTTTCGGTCGCTGTCGTGTTCATCTGGTTCGGGGCACTGAAGTTACTCGACGTCAGCCCGGCGGCCGACCTCGTCGCGTCCACGGTCTACGTCGTCCCTCCGGAGGTGTTCGTGCCGGTCCTCGGCGTGTGGGAGATGCTCATCGGTGTCTTTCTGCTGTACCGACCGCTGATCCGTGTCGGCATCTTCCTGCTTTTTCTCCAGCTCCCGGGTACGTTCTTGCCGCTGGTGCTCCTGCCGGAAGTCGTCTACACGACCGCTCCATACGCCCTGACCGTCGAAGGGCAGTACATCGTCAAGAACCTCGTCATCATCGGTGCTGCACTCGCGATCGGCAGCACGGTCAGAAGTGACATACAGCAGTAGCCTCTCGGGGTTCGCGATGGTGTCCGTGCTGTCGCTTTCACTATCCCGGCCGTACCGTTCGGAAAGGCTCACGCGTCCGGAACGAAAGCGGACACCGAACGGACGGCCGATTTCCAAACGGACAAATCACCACCGCTCTAACGGACGGGCGTGACACAGTGGATCGAAGACCCGGAGGGTGGTCGCGATCGGGGCCCCCGCGCGGTCGTCCGCGCCTGGTTCGAGGTGCTGACCGCCCCGCGGCGGTTCTTCCGGACTGGTGTCGCCCCCGCCGACCAGGCTCCGGGGTTGTTCTTCCTGATGGCTGTCGTGCTCGTCGCGGAGGGTGGCCGGTACCTCCTGGTCGCCGACGCCGCGCCCGCGGTCAGCAGTCACCCTATCGCCGGGCCGGTCCTGGCACTTTCCCTGACGGTCGTGCTCGTCGCGCCGGTCGCGTTACACCTGCTGGTCGCGCTCCAGACAGTCGTCTTGCTGCCTCTCGTCGCCGATCGAGCAGGAGTCAGCGAAACGGTGCAGGTGCTCGCGTATGCGAGCGCGCCGTGCGTTTTCGCCGGCGTCCCCGTTCCAGCAGTCCGACTCCTCTGTGGAGTGTATGGGGTTGTTCTCCTGATCGTCGGCCTCGCCGTGGTCCACGAGACGTCTTACTGGCGGGCGACGCTGGCGGCGATCCCGACGGGCGCGCTCGGTTTCGGATACGGCTTCGGGGCGTTCGAGGCTGCAGGCGAACTCTTTCCGTTGGCGACCGACGTGCTCGCACTCGGCGGGCTGGCGTGACCGCTCCGATTCCCGCGTTCGAACGGTCCGAAAGCGTCAGTCTCTCGGCTCCGATTCGACAACAGTTTTAATCCGGATGCATTTGATCAGATCAATGGGTTCGTGCATCATCTGCGGCAAATCTGTCGACGGTAAGATCTGCGACATTCACCAAGAAGACGTCGCCTTCGAGTTTCGGGGGACAAGTCCCGATCAGCTGACATCCGGCCGCTATTACAAGGGATCGGTCGACGGCTTCGCCGAGTTCGGCGTCTTCGTCGACATCGGTGACAGCGTGACGGGACTGCTCCACGAGAGTGAGCTAGAGAGTCGTCTCGACAATCTCGATTGGGAACCCGGTGACACGGTGTACGTCCAGGTGAAAAACGTCAGAGACAACGGCAACATCGATCTCGGCTGGTCGATCCGACAGTCCGACGAGGAGTTCCGTGGGAAGCTGATCGACGACCCCGCGTTCGACGAGCCGAAACTGCCCGAAGAGATCGAGGCCGACGAGTCGGATACAGGCGTCGAAGCCGACGAGTCGGGTACGGATACAGCGGGTACACGAAAGACGACCGGCCGCCACGAGGCGGGAGATATACGGGCGCGTCAGGCGGCCTCGTCCGGCCCCGAGGCAGGGCAGACACGCGCGGCTGCTGCCGAAGATGTGGAGGAACTGTCATCCGAGGTCGCAGAGGCAGTCGAGCAAGCCCAGCTCGTGACGGTCACCACTCTCGGCGATCGCGTCGGCGAGATGGTCAACCTCGAGGGACGGATCGAGAGCGCACGCCAGACCAGCGGTCCGACGGTGTTCGAGTTCACCGACGGAACCGGAACGGTCGACTGTGCAGCCTTCGAGGAAGCAGGCGTTCGTGCCTACCCCGAAATCGGCGAAGACGACATCGTTCGCCTGACTGGAGAGGTCCGTGAGCGACGCGGCGAACTTCAGATCGAGACCGAACAGCTCGTCGCCCTCGAAGACGACGAGTCCGAGGCCGTTCGAGAGCGAATGGAGCAGGCGCTGACCGAGAAAGCTCGACCGGACGGAGCGGAGTTGCTCGCCGAAGACGAGACGCTGTCGGGCCTGACGGACGCGTTCCGTGACGCGGCCGGTGAGATCCGCCGGGCCGTCTTCGAGGAACGTCCGGTCGTCGTCCGTCACAGTGCGACCGCGGACGGCTACGTCGCCGGGGCCGCACTCGAGCGCGCGACGCTGCCGTTGATCCGCGAGGAGCACACGCGTTCGGACGCGGAGTATCACTACTTCGACCGGCGTCCGCTGGAGGGGGACGTCTACGAGATGGGCGACGCGACCAAGGACGTCACGACGATGCTCGACAACCGACAGCGCCACGACGAGCAACTGCCGCTGTACGTGTTCGTCGCGGTCGGTGGCACGCGTGAATCGCTGGACGGTCTTGCGTTCCTGGACGTCTACGACGCGCCACGCGTCGTGATCGATACCGTCGCCGAGCCGGAGGTCACCGACGAAGTCGAGACGGTCGTCAGCCCCGACACCGATCCCGCGACGCTGACGACGGTCGACGGCCAACTCGACGGTCCGACGACGGCGGCTATCGCGGCCAACGTCGCGGCGCACGTCAACGCCGATGTCCGCGAGGACCTGCTGCACCTGCCGGCTGTGAGCTTCTGGGAAGAGCCGCCCCAGGCGTACGCCGAAGCCGCGGCCGAAGCCGGCTACGAGGTCGACGCGCTCGCGGACATTCGAGACGCCGTCGCGTTAGAGGCGTATTATCAGTCCTACGAGGACAAGCGTCAGTTGATCGCCGACCTGCTCTTTACGGGACGTGCCAGCGACGTTGCCGACGACGAGGCTCGCGGGCTGGCCAGCCACGTCAGCGAGCAGTTCCGGTCGAAACTCGACACTGCCGTCCAGACAGCCGAGGCGAACGTTGACCGCCGGACTGTCGACGGCGTCGACGTCGCCGTCATCGACACCGAGGCGTTCACCCATCGGTTCGACTTCCCGCCGGAGACGCTGTTGCTCGATGAGTTGTTGCGACAGCTCCGTTCGGACGTGGATGTGATCGTCGGGATCGGCGAGGACGACCTGCATCTCCGGAGCGAGCACGTCCTCGACGTGCGGACGGTTGCGGAGGCGATCGACGAGGCGGTTCCGGACGCCGGCGTCGAAGCCGAGAGCAGTCGCTCCCAGCAGATCGCGTTCCTCGCGGGGCGGCGCGACGATGTCCTCGAGACGACGCTGGAGACAGTCGCCGGCCAGCTAGCCTGAACGGCTGATTGACGGCTCGTTCGGACCCCGTACCGAATGTTTACTGGCTTCTGGGAATCGTCGATAAAGAATTTACTGTACGTCCTGTATCCCTAGCCGGAGCGGCGACACTCCGACGATCCGGCTGGCATCGCATACGGGCAGATCACATCGTCGGAGCGTCGCTCGGAGACATACTATGCAAGCAGAAACAGACGTGGTGGTCGTCGGCGGCGGGGTAACCGGGACGGCCATCGCACGAGAACTCTCGCGGTACAGGCTCGACGTCGTGCTGGTCGAAAAATCGCCAGACGTCTGTACAGGGACGAGCAAAGCAAATACAGCACTGATTCACGCCGGGTTCAACGCCGATCCGGACAAACAGAAAGGGCGGTTGAACGTCCGTGGCAACGAACTCTATCACGAGCGCATTCAACACGAACTCGACGTACCCATCGAGTGGCGCGGGGCGCTGGTGGTTGCGACCGACGAGAGCGAGCGCCCGAAACTCGAGGAGTTACTGGCCAAAGGACAGGACAACGGCGTCGACGGACTGGAGATTCTCGAACGCGAGGAACTGCTCGAGAAGGAACCGAACCTGACCGACGACGCCGTCGCCGCGCTGTGGGCACCGACCGCCGGAATCGTCAATCCGTTCGAGCTGACCGTCGGGTTCGCCAACAACGCCGTCGAGAACGGCGCGACAGTCGAACTCGAAGCGGAAGTGACAGACATCACGAAGACAGACGAGGGATTCACCGTCGAGACCGCGAAAGGCGAGATCGACGCCGAGAACGTGATCAACGCGGCCGGACTGTACGCCGACGAGGTCTCGGCGATGGCCGGTGTCGATGACTTCGAGATCACGCCGCGACGCGGGGAGTACTATCTCTACGACAAGCAGTTCGAGGTCGACGTCGAGACGACGATCTTCCCCGTCCCGACCGAAGTGACGAAGGGGATCGTCGTGACGCCAACCGACGAGGGCAACGTGTTGATCGGCCCCAACGCCCAGGAGATCGACGACAAGCGCGACAAGGCGACGACCAGACAGGGCCTGGACAAGGTGCTCGAGGGCGCCCAGAAGACCGTGCCCGAACTGACCAAACAGGACGTGATCAAAGAGTTCGCCGGACTGCGACCGGCGATCAAAGAGACCGGGGATTTCCGGATTCAGATCGAAGACGACGTGCCGGGCTTTATCAACGCCGCCGGGATCCAGTCGCCCGGACTGGCCTCCGCGCCGGCCGTCGCCGAACTGGTCGTCGAACTCGTCGAAGAAGTTCGCGGCGAACTCGAGGAGGATCCGACGTTCGACCCCAACTACAGCGGGCCACCGAAAGTCCGGCACATGAGCCACGAGGAGCGAGCGGCGCTGATCGAGGAAGACCCTCGCTACGGACAGATCATCTGCCGGTGTGAGACGGTCACGGAAGGCGAGATTCGCGACGCGATCAACGAACCAGTCCCTGCACAGACGGTCAACGCGATCAAGCGCCGGGTCAGGCCCGGTGCCGGTCGGTGTCAGGGCGGGTTCTGTGGCCCGCGCGTCATCGAGATTCTCTCGGAGGAACTCGACGTCCCCATGACAGAAATCAAACTCGAAGAGGAAGGGTCGGAGCTGCTGACCGGCGAGATCAAACAGCCGCTACTGGAGAAGTCCCACGAGAGCTCGGAGGTGAACGCGGATGACTGAAAGCCGGCAGGCAGTTACCGGCGACCTCGACGCGATCCGCCGGGAAGAACACGACCTGGTCGTGGTCGGCGGCGGTCCCGCCGGTCTAGGGGCCGCACAGGCCGCCTACGATGAGGGCGTCGACGACATCCTCATCCTGGAGCGAGACTTCGAACTCGGTGGCATCCTCCAGCAATGTGTCCACCCCGGCTTCGGGCTGGAGTACTTCGAGGAGGAGCTGACGGGGCCGGAGTACGCCCAGGAGTTCATCGAGAGCGTCGCCGAGCGCGGCGTCGACATCCGACTCGACACGATGGTGCTCGAGGTTACCCACGACCGGACCGTCTACGCCGTCAACGACGAGGACGGCGTGACCGAGATCGACGCCGAAAAGGTGATCCTCGCGATGGGCTGTCGCGAGCGGACCCGGGACGCGCTGGACATCCCCGGCTCGCGACCGGCCGGCATCTTCACTGCGGGGACGGCCCAGCGGCTGATCAACATGGAGGGCCAACTGCCCGGCGAGAAGGCCGTCATCCTCGGCTCCGGTGACGTCGGGCTCATCATGGCCCGTCACATGCACCTCGAGGGGGCCGAGGTCGAGGCCGTGCTCGAGATCATGCCCTACACGGGCGGGATAACTCGCAACGTCGTCCAATGCCTGGAGGACTTCGACATCCCGCTGCGCACCCAGCAGACCATCACGGAGATCCACGGGAACGACCGCGTCGAGGGCGTCACCGTTCAGGAGGTCGACGACGACTTCGAACCGATCCCGGGGACCGAGTACGAGATCGAGTGTGACACCGTGCTGCTCTCGGTCGGGTTGATCCCCGAGAACGAACTGTCGGTCGACGCCGGCGTCGAGTTGCACTCTGTGACCGGCGGGCCGATCGTCGACGAGACGCGCGAGACCAACGTCGAGGACATCTACGCCTGTGGGAACGTCTTGCACGTCCACGACGTGGTCGACTGGGTCACCGAGGAGAGCATGATCGCCGGTCGCAGCGCCGCCCGGTCGTTGCAGGACCGCGTCGAGACTCGCGACGAACCGATCGAGATCGAGAGTACAGGGAAGATACGCTATGTCGTCCCGGACCGGATCTCGACGGTCGATCCCGACCGCGAGGAGATCCCGCTGTACATGCGCGTCCACGCCCCGATGGAAGACGTGTTCGTCACGCTTTCCTCGGGTGGGGAGCAGCTGGCCCGGACCTTCGAACGGCGGGCCGAACCCGGCGAGATGGTCACGCTGAACGTCGATAGCGAGACCCTCGCGGAACTGCCCGAGCCACGGCTCGAACTAGACGTCGTTCAACGGGAGGAAGCATGACCGAAACTGTCGAAATCACGTGTATCAGGTGCCCCATTGGCTGCGAGATCGAACTGGAGGTCGAAGACGGCGAGATCCTCTCGATGGAGGGGGCCGGCTGTATACAGGGCGAAGATTACGCCAGAGAGGAGTACCGCAACCCGACCCGAGTGCTGCCGACGACAGTACGCGTCTCCGGCGGTGTCTTGCCGTACGTGCCCGTGAAGACGGCCGAACCGATCCCGAAGGGGAAACTCGAGGCTGCCGTCGAGGAACTCGCCACCGTCGAGGTCGAAGCTCCGGTCGAACTCGGCGACATCATCGTCGAGGACATCTGCGGTACCGGCGTCGCTATCGTCGCGACGCGAGACTTGCCAGCCGCCGAGGAGGGACCGCTCGCGGCTCGCTAGGGTCGACTGTAGGCGGCTGCTCCGGACGGTCCACGTCACTCGCGTCAGTATTTCGGCTCGGCCCCGACACGGTCATAAAAGCGGTCCATGAACGCGTCACGGTCGTGCTGCCAGCCTTCGAAGCCTGCCGGCCCTGACGGGAACCTGTCGTAGATCGATTTGAGTTCGTCCGCCATCGCGTTGACCCGGTAGGCGTCGTACAGCGTCTCCCAGTGACCGAACGTCGAGAGCGCGAGTTTGAGCTTCCCCGCAAGCCCCATCGAGGCGGTTCCTTCCCTGCCGAGCACGTCGATCAACTGCTGGGCGGGCAGCGACGCGATCACGTCGGTCAACTCGTCGATAGTGTGTGCAGTCCCGAAGATGTTGTACAGGTCCATCGCCGCGAATCGCTTGCCGAAATCGGTCTGGATCCGGTGGTTGTACCGCCACAACGTGGCCTCGTCGACCGACTCCTCGATGACGGCGTCGACGGCGATTTCGCCCGCCCAGTGGCCGGCCTTGGCCGCACCCGGGATCCCACCGCCGGTTGTCGGGTTGACGTGCGCTGCAGCGTCGCCGGCTGCGAGGAACCCCGGCGCGACCGCCGAGTCATAGGGCCGGCGCGTCGGTAGTGCCGCCCCGAGTTTGTCCTCGACGGTCGCGTTCGCGAACTCGGGCCGGCCCCGTAGATCCTGACGGAGCGTCTCGACCAACTGCATCGGCTCTTCGGTCATCTGAAACCCCAGCCCGACGTTGATCTCGGTTCTCGTTCGGGGGAAATACCACAGGTATCCAAGCTCCTCGGTCGGCTTGAACACGAGCGCGTCGTCGTACTCGACCGGTCCGTCGACGCGGAGTATCTCCCGGTAGGCAGAACAGAAGTGCGTGTAGTCGACGTTCGTCTCGAAGGTCGCGTCTGAGAGGTCGGCTCTGTCCTGCAGTAGCGAGAGTGCTCCGGCGGCGTCGATCGTCACTGGGGCCTCGTAGCGACGCTGCTCGCCGTTTCGGACCGCGAGGACCCCCCTGACGATGTCATCCGTCTGGACGACATCCTTGACGAGCGTGTCGTAGTGGATCGTCGCGCCAGCACGGCCGGCCTCTTCGAGCAAGACTTCACCGTATCGCTTGCGATCGAGAATCGCACCGGACTGATCGCCGAACGAATACTCGATTTGCTCGCCGTCCGGGAGTTCGAACAGCGCTCGTCTGATCTCGTCGTTGGTGAACGACTCCTCACGGAGGTACTCCCGGTCGATGACGTCCGGAAACGTGCTCGCGCCCTTGATCGCGTCGCCACAGGCGACGTGGCCTGCTTCGGATTCGGGCTTCCGTTCGAGAAGGACAACGTCAAGCCCCTCGCGGGCGACAGTCGCAGCGGCGAACGCACCGGCAGTGCCACCCCCGACGACGATCACGTCGAACTGTTGGGCGGTCATCGCTGATCCGTTTTCAATGACATACCAAAAGTTTGTCGGGAACACACGACCGGAGAATTCGAGTTTTCGTTCGACGGCCACCACGCTCGCCCCTCGTTATCACACCGCGTCGACGTACCAGCCCCGACTTCCTCCGATGGACTGATAGTGATTCGCG
>JBMCBU010000072.1:0-8583 GCA_048623335.1 Halapricum sp. | reverse complement strand
GGCGTTGAGTCGAGCGACGGACATGCCCGCCTCCGCGAGTGCGGTGATCTCCTCGATCGAGTCCGAGGCCGGGCCGAGCGTGCAGACGATCTTCGCGTTACGCATGGATGTCTCCCTCCGGGACTGTCGAAAACCAGTTGCTTGCTCTTTTTCGCATACCTCGAAACTGGATCCCCCGTGAATATGAAACTTGTTAGAACGCTCTCGATCTGTGGCGAGTGACCGTCCCCCATGGTACCGGCAAACGGTGCCGATAACGGGCCACTGCTGACCGGATCGAACCCGCCGGCAGCGACCGTACACTCCCGGAAAATGCGCCGGTGTGTCGCTCTGTTGGGATTCGACTGCCAGCGTCTCATTTCAATATGCGATATTGAATGGCAAATCTTTATTTATAGACTGCATCAACCCTCGTCTATAGTAAGCCGGACGAGCGTCTCGGGGACGGTCGCTGGCTGCTGAGCAACTCCCGACAGGTCGAACATCTATGGCACATCATCCGTGTCTACACAGAGAAATCACGTATTCAGGTACGAACAGAAACTATGAGCAGTGAACAAACGGACGAGTCGAAGGCGAGTTCGTCAGGCGGCGGACTTATGGGTATTGTGCGAAAACTGACACCGGGATTCATCCGGCGGAGTTTCGCGATCAAGTTCGGCATCGCGCTTCTGATAATCGGGTTGTCGGTCGGGGCAGCGGGATACGCCGGTTCGGAACTCGTCAAAGACGAGTTTCACAATCAGGTGAACGAGCAGTACAGCAACCTCGCTGCGAGTGATGCGGACGGCGTCCGGACGTGGGTCGAAGACGACGCGAAAGAGACGATGCAGATCAGCAGGCTGTTGGAGGACAAAACGGACGAGGAAGCACAACAGTGGTTGCAGAACGAAAAGGACAATAACGACGACTGGCCGGGCGAAGTCGTCGTTCACTACGTGGATCTGACGAACGAAGAGATCGTCGCGACGACTGACGGGTCCCGCTCGGCGTACGTGGACGCTTCCAGCGGTGACACACAATCGCTGACAGAGCTCAACGAGACGGTCGCAGGCGACCTTCAAAATCTCGATGACGGTGTAGCCGTCGAGCAGACGAACCCGTACACGAGCAGCGAGGGTGGCGGGGACTTCGAGGGGGTCCATATCGCGTATCTCGCACCTGTCGACAGTCCCGATGGCGCGGGTGATAGAGCTGTGGTCTATGCTGTCTCGACGAAAGCATACGCGGGCGGGACGCTCGGCGGTGGCCTGGACTCCGGCGTCGCGATGGTCGTCGACGGGGACAACCGTATTCTCATGGAGGGCTACGGTAGCAACATCCACGATGAGCTTCGCACGTACGATCAGTCGGACGAACCGATCACTGACGCACGGGATGACGGGCGTGTCGGTATGTCGTCCACGACGACCGCAAGCGGGGTCCTCGAGGGCTCAGAGTGGGGCAAAGACGGGGCATATGATCTCAGCGGCAGAGAGTACGTCGTTGGGGCTGCACGGATCGATAGTGTCACCCTCAGCGGACAGGATTCGATCGATCTCGATTGGGTCGCACTTGTCCACACGAACAAGAACGTCGCCTACGGTGACGTCGAGTCAGTTTCGAACCAGTCGCTGATAGCGACGTTCGTCGGCGTGCTCCTGATCGGCGTCTTCGGCGCGGTGCTTGGGCGAAACACCGCGAAATCTATCGATAAGCTGAAAGGCAAGGCCCAAGAGATGGAAGAAGGGAACCTGGACGTGAACCTGCACTCGCCACGTGACGATCAGATCGGGCGCCTCTACGAAGGGTTCGCCAACATGCGTGACGCGCTCAAACAGCAGATCCGGGAAGCCGAGCAGGCCCGCAAGGAAGCAGAGGTTTCCCGCGCGGAGGCGATGGAGATGTCCAACTACCTCCAGGGGAAGGCCGACGAGTACGCCGAGATCATGCAGCAGTGTGCGGCGGGCGATCTGACCCAGCGGATGGAGCCTGACGGCGAGAACGAGGCGATGGATCGCATCGCCGGGGAGTTCAACGAGATGATCGACGAACTCGAGAAGACGACCGGCCAGCTCAAGAGTTTCGCCGACGAGGTCGAAACCGCCGGCGAAGTCGTCCAGAACTCCTCGGAGAGCGTCCGGGACGCCTCCGAGCAAGTCGCCGACTCCATTCAGCAGATTTCCGACGACGCCTACGATCAGAAAGAACGCCTCCAAGCGATCTCAGATACGATGGACGAGATCGCACACGACCTGGAGACGTTCGCCGCCGAGACCGACGTCGACTTCGGGGAGTCGCTGGACCGCATCGAGGAGATGGCCACCACCCTCAACGACGTCGTTGAGCTGAGCGAGCAGACGATGGCCGAGTCGGAAAACGTCGCCGGGGCTGCCGAAGAACAGGCCGCCGAACTCAACGAGGTCACCCAGCGTGCCGAGGACCTCTCCCGGTACGCCCGTCCGCTGCGGGAAGTCCTCGACCGCTTCCAGACCGAATCCGAACACGAGTTTTACTTCCCCACCGGACCCGGATCCAGCGAACCGGGCGTAGCCGACGAAGACTGACTCGTCGGCGTTCGATTTCGGTCTCTGAGGGCGCGTTCGGCCGCTCGCGGCTTTCCTGTCGAGTTGTGCCGTCAACACAAGCTACAAACCGCGACCGCCAGTACCCACGGGTATGTCTGGGGAGGCCACTCACCATCGGCTCGTCATCGCCGGGACAGGCATCGCCGGCCTGACGGCCGCAATCTACGCAGCACGCGCCAACAACGATCCACTCATCCTGAAGGGAGACGAACCGGGTGGGCAACTGACGCTCACCACCGACGTGGAGAACTATCCCGGGTTCCCGGACGGGATCGGCGGTCCCGAACTCATAAACAACATGAAAGCGCAGGCGAAGCGGTTCGGGGCCAAGACGCAAAACGGCGTCGTCGAGACGCTCGACGCGGGCGATCCGATCGAGATCGAACTCACGAACGGGGAGCGGCTCCGGGCGGACGCGTTCATCGCGGCCTCAGGTGCGAGCGCGCGGACGCTCGATATCCCCGGCGAAGAGGAGTTGCTGGGCTACGGTGTCTCGACGTGCGCGACCTGTGACGGGGCCTTTTTCCGCGGCGAGGATATGCTCGTGATCGGCGGTGGCGACGCGGCCATGGAGGAGGCCAACTTCCTGACCAAGTTCGCCGATACCGTCTACATCGCCCATCGCCGTGAGGACTTCCGGGCGGAAGACTACTGGGTCGACCGTACTATGGAGAAGGTCGACGACGGCGAAATCGAGTTGCTGAAGAACACGGAGGCAGTCGAGATCCACGGCACGCAGGCAGAGGGGGTCGATCACGTGTCGCTGGTCCGCCACCCGGATGGCCACCCGACGGAGAAACTCGCGTCCGAACGGGGCGACGAGGTCGAACGGTTCGAGCTCGACGTCGGTGCAGTCTTCCTGGCGATCGGGCACACGCCCAATACCGACTACCTCGAAGGCACAGGCGTCGAGCTGGACGAAGCCGGCTACATCCAGACTGAAGACGGATCAGGTGGCGGACAGACCCGGACCGGAGTCGATGGTATCTTCGGCGCGGGCGATGTCGTCGACTATCACTACCAGCAGGCCGTGACGGCCGCTGGCATGGGTTGTAAGGCAGCACTCGATGCCGACGAGTACCTCGAATCGATCGAGTCGGCGGAAACGGCCGTTGAAGCGGCGCAGACAGACGACTGATGGCTAGTATCGTGACGATTTAGGTACGACCGCCCGCAATCGAGCGGTCGATCCGGAACAGACTCACAGCAATTACCGTGTGAGCGTCAGGAAGAAAAGAGACTGTTGTGGACGGGCGCGAACTCCCGACTCTCTTCGACGCCGTCATTTGCGGTGTCAGAGACGGCTGTTCCTCCGACGCCGTCATCGAGGAAATCGGAGAGTGGCGGCCCGACGTTACCCGGTTCGACCAGGAACGCGTCGTGACCGTGATCGGACTCGACGACGTGGTGGGCGGTCCGGACATCGGCATCTCTGAGTGACTCCGCCAGATCTTCGGCCTGATCGACCGAAAAGTGCCAGTCGGCGGTGAAGGACATCACCAGGGCCTCGCCGCTGAAGGCCGCGAGCGCGTCGGCGTCCGACTCGAACCCCGAGGCGAGGTCGTAGTTGTCCATCGCACGGATCAAATAGAGATAGCTGTTGGCGTCGAAGCGCTCGACGAACCGCTCTGCTTGATAATCCAGATAGGACTCGACGTCTCGATAGGGGAAAAACGATGCCGCCGGATCGGCCGGGAACGAGCGCACAGCGTCCCGGCCAGCTGCTCGACGGCCGAACTTCTTCTCCATGCTGGCCTTCGAGAGGTACATGACGTGGCCGATCTGGCGGGCGATGGCGAGCCCGTCGTCGGGATCGGGGCCATTGCCGTAGTAGTCGCCGCCGTTCCAGTCGTCGTCGGTCGTGATCGCCCGGCGAGCGATCGCATCGAGCGCGAGACACTGCGGGTCGACACGCGCACCGGCCGCGATCGGGGCGATCCGATCGACGTGGTCGGGGTGGCGTTTGGCCCACTCCAGGACGTTCATCCCGCCGACGCTTCCGCCGACGACCGCGTGCAGTGCGGGAACCCCCAGCTCGTCCAGGAGCGCGCGCTGGGCTTCAGTCCAGTCACCGATCGTTACCGGCGGGAAGTCCGTCCCGTAGGGTTCGCCCGTCTCCGGGTTTTCGCTTTCCGGGCCGGTCGTCCCGTAGCAGGAGCCGGGGACGTTCGCACAGACGACGTAGTAGTCGTTGGTGTTGATCGCCTTGCCCGGACCGACGATGTCGTCCCACCAGGCGCGGGCCTGGCCGCTGGTCCCGGTCGCCTCGCGATGGCTAGCAACGTGTGCGCTACCGGTCAGGGCGTGACACACGAGTATCGCGTTGTCACCGGTGAACTCCCCGTAGGCCTCGTAGGCGACTTCGAGCTCCGGGATCGACTCCCCGCACTCGAAGGTGAACTCGCCCAGCGAGACCGTCCCGCGCTCGACGTCCATGGCTTACTCGATACCTGCTTTGAGATCCGCCGTGATGTCTCTGACGTCTTCGATCCCGACCGACAGCCGAACCAGATCGGGCGTGACACCGCTCTCGCGCTGTTCGGCTTCGGTCAGCTGAGCGTGGGTCGTCGAGGCTGGGTGGATGATCAGCGTCTTGGCGTCGCCGACGTTCGCCAGGAACTGTGCCAGCTCGGTCTCCTCACAGAGGCGCTTGCCCGCCTCGTAACCGTCCTCGAGCCCGAACGCGATCATCCCGCCGTATCCTCCGTCCAGATACTCGGTTGCGTTGTCGTGGGTTTCGTGGCTCTCCAGTCCGGGATAGGAGACCCAGGCGACCGCCTCGTGGTCGTCGAGCCACTCGGCGACGCGGGCGGCGTTCTCGCAATGGCGCTCCATCCGCACGGCGAGCGTCTCGACGCCCTGGAGCGTCTGCCAGGCGTCGAAGGGTGCCTGTCCGTCGCCGAGGGTTCGGATGGCGCGCTGGCGGGCCGCTACGGTGAACGCCCGATCGCCGAATCGCTCGACGAAGTTCACGCCGAACGCGGGATTCTTTCCACCGATCTCCGGATACTTCTCTGCGTGTTCCGCCCAGGGGAACGAGCCCCCGTCGACGAGAATGCCGCCGATTGTCGTCCCCGAGCCGTGGATCCACTTGGTCGTCGACTCCCAGACGAGGTCCGCCCCACGTTCGAGCGGCCGGGCGAGCGCTGGCGTCGCGAAGGTGTTGTCGACGAACAATGGAACGCCGTGGTCGTGGGCGATCCCAGCGATCCGCTCGATGTCCGGCGTCACCAGCGAGGGGTTAGCGAGGGTTTCGAGATGGACGTAGGCCGTTCGTTCGTCGATCGCCTCGGCGTAGGCCTCATAATCGAGCGTGTCGACGAAGCGTGGCTCGATGTCGCGGCGGGTCGCGGTTTTCGTGAAGTAGCTGTGTGTGCCACCGTAGATAGACGAGGCGGAGACGATGTTATCGCCCGCTTCGGCCAAAAGCAGCGTCGCCGCGTCGAGTGCGGCCATCCCCGACCGGGTCGCGGCGGCGTCGACAGCTCCGTGGAGATCAGCCAGCCGCCGCTCCAGGGTCCGGACGGTCGGGTTGTCGAACCGCGAGTAGATGTTACCCGCAGCCTCGAGGGCATACTGGTCGGCCGCGCGATCGGCACTCTCGAACGCGTAGGAGGTCGTCTGGTGGATCGGGGGAGCGACCGCCCCAGTCTCCGGATCGGGTCGCTGTCCAGCGTGGACACACCGCGTGCCGAAACGCTGTGGCCACGTCGAGTTCTGTCGTGTCATGTACTACACTCATATATCTATGCGTTCCTATAACCGACAGTTAAGGCAATATTCGCGGGGTCGGATCGCGTCGGTTCCGGTACAGCAACCACAAACGATATATACACTGACCAGTTAGTCAGCCCGCTGGTAGTGAACATCTCCAGCGGTCGTAGGACAACAGCCATTTGGCTGTCATACGTGCCCACTGTAGGCCGTATCGCGTCTGCGGTGGGCCACGTTTCCCAGACGGCGAGAGACATCGTCAAACGCCCGAAACGGTTAACCGGTTGATACACTTTTCGAGGAACAATGCGAGTTTCACGGTTCCGTCTGGTTCTCGTGGTGGGTTTCGTCGTCGTAGCGGCTGGGACAGTCGCTACAGCCGATCTCGTCGGAGACGGGACAGACGTATCTTCGTCCGATCGGGCTACCGGGAGCGAGGACGGACCCACGGACCAATCCAGTGACGTGCTCTCAGACCCTCCGGACGATCGGCTCGGCTGGGAAGGCGGATACTGGTACAACGAATCCATCGACGTCGATCAGTCTGATGGGCTCTCGGACGCCGAGTTACAGCGCTACAAGTACCGCACGATGGCTCGACTTGAGAAGATCCGCGGGCAGGAGTTCACCGAAGACGTCGAGATCGAGTTCATCGGTCCGGACGAAGTCGCCGATCGGATCGACGGAAACGTCACACAGTTTCGCGGCACCAGCCAGCAATGGGAGGCGTTGTTCGTCGTCGGCGAGGACCGTGACGCCGAGCGAGTCGTCTTCGAGACTCTCGTCGGACGAGTCGCCGGGTGGGCCGCCGAGGAAGGATCGGAGACAGTCGTTTTGATCACTGACGACCCCGACGCGCCGACCGCCCCGCCGGCGTTGATGGCCCACGAGTTAGCCCACGTCCTGCAACACCAGCAGTTCGACCTCGAGGCCGACCGCTACCAGCGGGAGACGCTGGACGGCGAGCACGCCAAGGACGCCCTCGTCGAAGGAGAGGCGAGCTATCTGGACAGCGTCTACTCGCAACATTGCATCAACGGGTCGTGGGACTGTCTCAACGGTGGCTCGTTCGTGACTGCCCGATCCCCCGTCGAGCGTGATCTGTTGCCGTATCTGACTGACCCTTACACGCTCGGCAGCGAGTACGTCGAACAGTTGATCGATCAGGGCGGCTTCGACGCCGTCGACGCCGTACATCAGGATCCGCCGGCGTACAGCATCAGTGCGCTCTACGACGAACAAAGCGACGCTGCACGCCAATCAGAAATCGCGCCGACGTCGCCACTTACCGTGCCCGACCGGTCAACCGAGGACTGGACGCGCCGGGACGGACCCGACCGGATCGGTGCGATGGGGCTGGCAACGATGCTCGACGACACTGCGCTGGCCTGGCGCAACGGCGCATTGTACCCGTACACCAACGGCTCGGCCGACGGCTACGTCTGGGAGACCCGCTGGTCGAACGAATCGACGGCCGCGGTATTCGCCGACACGTATCGTGACCGGATCCGGTCCGCGGGCGGCACTCAACTGACCAACGAGGTCTGGGAGATCCCGGACGGACCGTTCGCCGACGCGTTCGCGATCAACCGGACGGAGAACGCGGTGCGGATCGTGAACGCGCCGTCTGTCGAAGCGCTATCTACCGTCCACGACGGAGCCGGCCCTGACACGCCGGGCGAAGAACCCCCGACGTCAGCTGAGTCGACGACCGAGCACGAGCCAATAGCGACCCCGGGCGCGTCGACGACTCGAGCGGCAGATCAGACGACGGCCGACGGTGCTGGTCCTGGATTCGGAGGCGGCGTGGCACTGATCGCGCTGCTCGCTGTAGCACTCGCGAGCAGAAAATCAGCCCAGTGACGGGGTGTGTTCGACGGTTTAGTGATCGTGGCCGGTGAGTTCGCCATAACTCGCGCCGAACCGCTCCTCGAACAGCTCCATCGTCAGTTCTTCGGCGTCTTTGACCTCCTGTGGTGGTTCGCCCTGCCCGTGATGGATCGCACCATGGATCCGCTGGGCCAGTCCGAACATGGCGATGTCGCCGATGATTTCGGCGGGCGTCTCGCCTTCCTCTTCGCGGAGCATCTCGATCATCGCGATCGGGACGGTCAGTTCGTCGGTCCTGTCGTCGTCTTCGATGGTCAGCGTGACGGTTTCGTCAGCCATACCACGACTTTCGGCGACCGGACTCAAGGGTCTTCGGATCCGCGGACTCCCTGCGGTCGTCCGCGCTGCTCGCGGGTCGTTCCTTCCCGCTCGCTCGGTCCGCGGACTCCCTGCGGTCGTCCGCGCTGCTCGC
>JBMCBU010000071.1:0-8687 GCA_048623335.1 Halapricum sp. | reverse complement strand
TCGCGGTTCCAGCGGGCGTACTGCTGGGCGAACAGCATGTCGACGTAGTAGCCGTGGGCCTCCCGGCCGTCGAGGTAATCCAGGTCCGTGTTCCGCGCATCCGGCTCTGGCTCGATGTCGTTCAGCCGGTCGAACGTCCGCTCGATCGCTTCCCCTTCGTTGTCGTCGAGGACAGCCTCGCGGTCGATATGTGACTCGCCCATCCCGCCGGTGATCCAGGCGTACAGGTCGGCGTCGCTGACCGCCTCGGGGTCGAACTTGAGATACTCGCGGTCGCCTTCGGCAATCGCCTCGCGGATCGCGTCGGCGTTGCGGTACTCGGTCGCTCGCTGCTGCCAGTACTCGGCGACGGCCAGTCCCAGGTAGCGCGACCCGCTGTGGATCACCAGCCAGTACTCGCTCGACTCGCGGGCGCGGGCGAACTCGACGAAGTGGTTGCCGCCGCCGAGCGTCCCCGCACTTTTGATGACGTGACCGATCCCCTGGCGCTTTCGGGCGAGGACGCGATCGCACAGGTCCTTGAAGTACTGCTCGTCGTATCCCGAGAACTCGAAGGTACGCGGGTCTATCGGCCGCCCGAACCGCTCGCGATAGGCCGCCTCGAACCGCTCGAAGACGTCGTTGGCGCGCTCGAAGGGGAACTGCTCGACGAGGTGTACGGCGTCGTCGTAGGCGTGGACGTCCCGCCCCATCGGGACGGCCTCGCGGACCCGCTTTTCCCGCTCCGGATCCGAGAGTGGGAGACTGTCGCCGAGGTTCGTCGCGGCCATCCCACAGCCGACGTCGACGCCGACGATATTGGGGACGATCCGATCGGGCAACGACATCGTAAACCCGATCGGTGCGCCGGTCCCCCAGTGTGTGTCCGGCATGATCACGACCGGTTCGGTAAACGCCTCGTGGTCGATCAACGACTGAATCTGCTCGCGGGCCGACTGCTCCAGCAGCGACTCGTCGTCGATCATCACCGTTGCAGTCGTGTACTCCCCGTCGAGCTCGAGTGGCATCGTCGACTCCTGGTTGGCCGGCGGCCCCTAATACGGTGACGGTGGGACCTGCGACCCGGTTCGCATGAGTACCGAAGGCGGATGAGTCGACACCTTCATATGTCGCTGCTGATATCGTTTATATAAGTCACTGTCCTGGCTGGTCCCCGGGTCACGCGACACACACGTGGTGGACACGAATGGGCGATTACACCGGCGGTCAGGCCCCGCTAACCAGACGGCAAGTAGTTGCCGGTGGAGCCGTTGGTATGGCCGTCCTTACAGGTGGTTGTCTGCGTTCGGTTCGAAACACGCTCGGTCTCGCATCGGCCAGTCAGGTCTCCCTCCAGGTCATCGCGCCGCCGGTCGATTGGGACCGACGGGCGAACGAGATCGCGGGCCGACTCGTCGACCGACTCGAACAAGTCGGGGTAGACGCGGCGTTGTCGTTGCGTCCGCCGGAGCAGTTCCGCGAGCAAGTCCTCTATCAGCGCGACTTCGACGTGTACGTGGGGACGATGCCGATCGAACGCGATCCGGACTTCCTGCGGTCGTTGCTCGGATCGACGCGGACGAACGAACTCGGATGGCAAAACCCCTTCGGGTTTACTAACGGAGAACTTGACGAGCGGCTCAACGAGCAGTCCCGGCGGACGGGTGCGGATCGAACGGACGTCGTTCGCGAGATCCTGCGGGCGGTCGCCAGCGAACAGCCGTTTGTCCCAGTTGCGACCGATCGAGCGATTGCAGCCACCAGAACGGACGCGTTCACCGGTTGGGAACAGGTACCGCTTCGAGATCCGACCTGGTTGTTCGAACTCGAACCGGCCGGAGAAAACGATGGCGATGAACCACTTCGTGTCACGACGAAAGACGGAAGGGTGACTGAACAGCTAAATCCGCTTGTCCCCTGGATCAACGAATTCGATTTGGTCACGTCGCTTGTGTACGACCCATTAGCCAGGTATTACGACGGGGAGATCCGTCCCTGGTTGGCCACGGAGTGGTCGCTCGACGGAGACGAACTGACAGTCACGTTACGACCGGAATTGCGCTGGCACGACGGCGAACCGGTGACGGCCGAGGACGTCAAGTTCACGTATCAGCTCGTTTCAGATACGTCGCTTGACTCGGCTGACCCCGTCTACCCCGCCCCGACGTTTCAACAGCAGGCGAGTCTCGTCGACGAGGTGACGGTGCTCGAAGAGCACCAGGTTCGAATCCACTTGGACGCGTCTCGCGCCGTCGCACCGAGCGTTCTCGGGGTGCCGCTGTTGCCCGAACACGTCTGGCAATCGCGGACGGCTGTCGACGACGCACAGACTGGACTCACACAAGCAATCACGCACGAAAACACCGATCCAGTCGGATGCGGTCCCATGGCAGTCGAAAGCCGACAGGAAGAGCGGTCGCTGGTTCTCCGTCGGGTCGAGGACCACCCGATAAACCGCGAGGACGACTCAGCTCTCGGCGAGCGTTTCGGGCCGCTCGCGTTCGCCGAACTCGTCGTCCGCGTGACGCCCTCGGACAAGACGATGATCGAATTTCTGGAAGAAAACGAGGCGGACGCGACAGTGCCTGCCCTCGACAACCGGGTCGTCTCTGAGATCGTGACAAGTGACGAGATGACGCTCGCTACCAGTCCATCGCGAACGCTGTATCACGTCGGCTTCAACGCACGGCGACGACCGTTGCGCAATCCCGGATTCCGTCGGGCAACCGCCCACCTGCTGAACAAGGCGGATATCGTCGAGTCGATCTTCGGCGGGTACGCCGACCCGAAGACGTCACCGATACTGGACGAACAGACGGTACCCGAGGAACTCAGATGGAACGGCGGTGACCCCGAAGTTCCGTTCGCAGGAGTCGAAGACGAATTGGATCCCGAACGCGCCCGCGAACACTTCCGAACGGCGGGCTATGACTACACGGGGAACGGACAGCTCGTATACTGACCTGTACAGACACGATCAGAGAGACCATGGGATTACTTGACATCTTGCTGGACGTGACGACCATGACGGCGATACTACTTGCCGTCTCGCTCGTTGCGATCGTCGGTATCGGCCGCCTCCGGTCGATCTATCGGTACGGACTCCGCACGCGTCTCTCGGAAGTACTCCCATATCTCGTCTTTCTCGCGCTCGTGCTCGGAACCATGGCGACCCTCCGCGAAGTCGGTACTGACGTGTCCTGGCTTTTCGGCATCGACATCGGGACGTACATCCACACGTTCGAGGGCGACACCGTCATCGGATGGCTACAGTCTTTCGAGTCACCGCTGGTCACGTCGTACTTCTCGTGGATATACATCTACGCGTACGTCTACCTCCTTGCTTTTCCGTTCCTGGCGTATCTCCTCGCGAGCGACCTCCGGTCGTTCAGGCTGCTCTCGCTGGCCTACGCGTTCAATTACGTCGTCGGTATCCTGTTGTACGTCACGTTCATCGCCTACGGGCCGCGAAACTACCCGATCGGCGTCGAACAGCTCCTGTATGACACCTGGCCACAGTCGCAACTGCTCACCTCTGAAGTGAACACCAACACGAACGTCTTCCCTTCGTTACACACCTCCGTCTCGGCGACGATCGCGATCTTCGCCGTGAAGACCCGCGACCTCTATCCTCTGTGGGCATTCGTTTCGGTCCCACTCGCGGTGTCGGTCTGGATCGCCACGATGTACCTGGGGATCCACTGGGCGACGGACGTCGTTGCCGGACTCGTGTTGGCGGTCGTCTCCGTCTGGTTTGCCGAGCGGTATCTCGATCAGTTCTCCCGATTCATCCAACGGACCTGGGGCTGGGCTCTCGACGCGCTTCGACGGTTTCTCAGCCAGGCTCGCGAGTCGTATCACAGCGTTCGACGGTAACGGACGTCAAAAGCGTGTCCACAGGTTCTTGGGCTCGCCCACCACACGACAGGTATGGCACGCGTCACGGTTGGTGGTCGGATCCACTTCGGATTCCAGAACCTCTCGCTGGCACACGATCGACTGTACGGCGGCGTCGGTGTCGGGCTATCGAAGCCGCGTCTAGTGCTGACAGCCGAACCCGCCGATGGCGTCTCCTGTGACTGGTCGGTCGCGTCCGCGTACGTCGAGCGCGCCGTCGATGCGCTCGGCGTCTCGGGAGCGGACGTGACGGTCGAACGGCGACTCCCGCGACACGTCGGTCTGGGCAGCGGGACGCGACTCGCGCTGGCGAGCCTGGTGGCGGTCGCCCGCGCACACGACAGGACAGTCGACGTCAGAGACGTGACACCCACGCTCGGACGCGGCGGTCGCAGCGGCGTCGGCATCGCGACTTTCGAGACTGGGGGGTTCGTCGTCGACGCCGGCCATCCGACGGAGTTGTTCACGAGCGCGCCACCTGCGGAAGGTGCGTGGACCGTCCCACCGGCCATCGCTCGTCACGACGTGCCAGCGGACTGGCGCTTCCTGCTGGTGACCCCCGACGTCGAACGTGGCCGCAGCGGCGATCCGGAAGACGCGAGCATCAGAGCTGTCGTCGAGCGAGCCGATCCCGGCATCGCCGACGACATCGCACTCGTGCTCACCCGGCAGTTGCTCCCGGCGGTCGCGACCGGCGACCACGAGACGTTCGGACGTGCCGTCGCCCGGTTGAGTCGCCTGAACGGCGCGTGGTACGCCGACGAGCAGGGTGGCGTGTATCGACCGCCCGCCGGCCGGCTGATCGACGCACTCGACTCGATCCCCGGCGTCTCGGGGGCCGGACAGTCCTCGTGGGGGCCGACCGTCTACGGCGTCACCCACGCGTCGACGGCCGAGACCGCCGCAGGGATGGCTCGCGACGCGCTCGACGACCTCGGGCTCGACGGACGGGTCCGTGTCGTCGAGGCCGCGAAGAGCGGCGCAGTCGTCGAACCCCACTAGCGATCGTCCGCCTCGACTGCCAAATTTGCTCGAACCGCAACCGACTGCCCTGCGCCCGACCTGACTGTGGACATGGCGCGACTCGAAGCGATATACGTGTATCCGATCAAATCCCTCGACGGCCACGGGGTCGAGACGGCACGGGTCGGTCCCGGCGGGTCCCTAGAAGGCGACCGCCAGTACGCGATGGTCGATGCGGACGGCGAGTACGTCAACGGCAAGCGAACGCCCGCCGTGCATCGCCTCGACGCCGACTTCGACCCCGGCGGGACGATCGTCACGTTCGGCGATGGGGTGGAGACGGCGCGGTTCGACCTCGAACGCGACCGCGAGCACGCGCAGGCGTGGCTCGACGAACGGTTCGAGCCTGCGATCGAACTCGTCGGTGACGACCGGCTGGGTTTTCCCGACGACACGACCGACTTCGGTCCGACAGTGATCTCGACGGGGACGCTGGAGCTCATGGCCGGGTGGTTCGACGACGTCGACGGCCCGAGCGAGATGCGTCGTCGCCTGCGTCCGAACCTCGTCGTCGACGCCGAACCGTTCTGGGAGGATCGCCTCTATGCGGGCCACGACGAGTGCGTAAAGTTCGATGTCGGCGACGTCACGTTCGAGGGGCATGGTCCGTGTCAGCGGTGTGTGGTGCCGACCCGCGACCCCGATACCGGAGCAGAAACCGACGGGTTCCGCGAACGGTTCCTCGAGAAGCGCCGCGAGACGCTCCCGTCGTGGGCGAACGACGAGCGATTCGACCACTACTATCGAGTGATGGTCAACACACGGACGCCGGAGGAATCCCGCGGCAAGCGGGTTTCGGTCGGCACCGAAGTCGTGATCGGAGACACCGTCGAGCGCTAGCGGTGTTCGTCGAGGAAATCGATCTGACGCGGCACCGTTCGCTCGCGCCACTCGGGGCTGTTGCTCATCCCGTGGCCGGCCCTCGCGTCGGTGCTCACTTCGACCGGGACCGCCGTGTCGCGACGCGCCGCTGCAAGCCCCGTCGTCGAGCGGTACGGAACGCTCGAATCGTCGATGTCGTAGCCGAGCATGACGGGCGGATCCTCGGGATCGACGTGCGCGACCGGCGATCTCTTTTCGAACGCTCCTTCGCCCGCGTTCGAACCGAAAAACGCCGCGACGAGTGGGTCGTCTCCGGCGTCCAGCGCAGTGAAATCACCCATCGCTCACGGGAACGGCGGGTACTCTCGCGCTGACCACGGTAGCCGACCGGAGCCGCTGGGTGTATCAGAAAGCCTTTGGACGGAAGCACCGATTGTGGGTGTATGATCGACCAGACAATCGAAGAGATCGAGGAGATGCAGACCCACAGCTCCTCGGTCGTAGCAGTCAAAGCGGCTCAGGCGCTCCGGTCGCTGACCGACGGCGACTTCCCGACGGTCGAAGAGTACGTCCGCGCGCTCGACCGAAACAGCAGTGCGCTCCGACGTGCGAAGCCCTCCCACGCGTCGCTGTATAACACCCAGCGACAGATCGTCGAGACGGTCACTGGAGCCGACCTGGATACGGTCGCAGAGGCCCAGGCTCTCACCGAAGAAGTCATCCACGAAGTGATCGAGACGGTCGAATCCGCCAAGGAAGAAGCTGCCGGACGGGCCGTCGAGCTCATCGACGACGGCGCGACGCTGCTCACACACGACTACTCGACGACTGTGTTGCGCACGCTGGAACTGGCCCTCGAAGCGGGCTACGAACTGACAGTGTACATCACGGAGGGGCGGCCGCGGTACCTCGGACGCAAGACCGCCCGGACGCTCGCAGAGCACGAGGATGTTGAGACACACCTGATCGTCGACAACGCCAGCGGGTATTTCCTGCCGCAATGCGATCGCGTCATCGTCGGCATGGACAGCGTCGTCGATGGGCTCTTGCACAATCGCATCGGGACGTACCCGATCACGGCGACGGCAGCGGACGTCGGCGTTCCCGTCACCGCGGTCGGTGCGAGCGCGAAGATCCCCGAGGGCGGCTTCCAGTTCGAAAACGAGTTCCGGCCGGTCAGCGAAGTCATGCGCGAACCGGCCGAAGGGTTCGCCATCGAGAACCCCAACTACGACGCCACTCCCGTCGAGTTGCTGGACTCGATCGTCACTGACGAGGGCATTCGACGGTACGAGTGACGTTCCTGATCGAACAGATGTCCCGATCCGTGCACCCGCTGTTCGTCTCAGCCATCGAGGAGGGTATCGCGAGCGTTCGTGGGTACTTCGTTTCTGGCGTGTGGGAGCTGTTCCAAGTCGTCACTGTGTTCGCGGTCGCGTACGTCTTCGCCCAGCTCTTCGTTCGACTGTTCGGTCGACGCATCTCGCAGCGATTCGACCGGCCAAGTCTCGCTCGAGTCACGATCCGCGGCGCGAAATTGTTTATCTACCTGCTCGCGGTGTTTTCGGTCCTCCGAATCTACGGGTTCAGACTCAGCCAGATCGCGCTCACTGTGACGGTCTTGACGGCCGTGATCGGTGTCATCCTCGCACCGATCGTCAGTAGCTTCATCAGCGGCGTCTTCTTGCTGGCCGACCAGCCCTACGAAATCGGGGACATGATCGAAATCGTCGACACGGGTCAGCGCGGTTTCGTCGAGGACATCACGCTCCGGTATACGAAGGTCTTCACGCTGGATAACACGTTCGTCGTCGTCCCGAACGGTTCCATGCGTGATCGGGACGTGATCAACTACTCCGCCGAGGACACACGCACTCGCCAGTCGCTGGATATCGTCGTCACCTACGAGGGCGATCTCACACAGGCACGTCGGCTGATCGAGAATGCCGCCAAGACGGTCGATGGCGTCCTCAAGGGGGGACCGAGCATCCGGATCGGATCCGCTCGATACCCCGCCAGCCCGACCTGTTACATCACCGAATACGGCGATCATGGGGTCAATCTGACACTTCGTTACTGGATCGAAGAGCCGTACAGGCTCGCCGCCGTCCGCTCGGAGATCCAGACGGAAGTCTGGGATCGGCTGGAGACCGCCGACGTCGAGATCGCGTATCCGCATTCACACGTGGTTTTCGACGAGACGAGCGGTGAACTCCCCATCTCGATGCGCGGAGAAGAGGCTACACGGCAACAGTGACGATCCGACAGTCGAGTTCGTCGTCGAGGTACCGTTCGAGGTTCGGATCATCGAGCAACCGCCGGATCATTTTCCGCCAGCGGCTCGTCTGTTTCTTCCCGATCACGACGACGTCAGCGTCTTCGCTGATAATCTCGTCGAGAATCGTCTCTTCGACGAGAAACCCCGGGCGAACGACGTATCGCGTACCGGGCAGGTAGCCGAACGTGTCTTCGACTGCCTCTTTGAGGTCCGTTCGCGTCACGCGGCCGTTTTCCTGATAGAGGTTCACGTGCAAAACGGAGAGGGAGGCGTCTTCTTCGCGCGCAACTCTGATTCCCTCGGAGAGAGTCGCTCTAGAGTGTTCAGTAAGTGGATACCGTACGGGGGCGACCACGCGAGTCATTACCAGTAGATGGCTACCGGTACGTCTGTATGTTTCTATCTCCACCCGTGGAGAGGGTCCCACCGTTCACAGTCGTTGCCGAGCCTCCCTGATAGGGATTCGCGTCGAAACCCATCGATTCCTCTCGGGAAATCGATATCCATCACCCGATCGGAGGAATGCCACCTCCGCGGGTGATGGAGATTTCCCTCTGTGCATTGCTAGGCGAATCCCTCTCCATCGTCGGCAGCACTCACGAGTTACAGCGGTAGCGAGGCGAAAGCCCACCCCTTCACAGTAGTTGCTGATTCGGCTGCGAGAATTATTGGAAGTGACGCCGCGCTG
>JBMCBU010000070.1:0-8733 GCA_048623335.1 Halapricum sp. | reverse complement strand
CGATCGGGATGGTCCGCCAGTGGCAGGACGGCTTCTACGAGGGTCGCCGGATGGCGTCGGAGTACCCCTGGGTTCCGGAATTCGACAAGCTCGCGGAAGCGTTCGGCGCACGCGGGTTCCGGGTGGAGGATCCCGAAGACGTCGAGGAGACAATCCAGGCCGCACGCGCGTACGACGGGCCGGCCGTGATCGACGCGATCATCGATCCCGCCGAGAACGTCTTCCCGATGGTCCCATCCGGTGGCGACAACGGACTGTTCGCACTGAACGAGCGACATCTGGAGATGATCTGAAATGCCCGGAGAAATGCCCGGTCCGGCCCCGGACGAGCGGATGCGTCCGAGCGGCCGGCGCAACACGCAAGGAATCCGTATCGACCCCGAAGCGGAGGCGACCCACGAGCCGCGGATGGCGGTGCTGTCGGCACTGGTCAAACACGAGCCAGGCGTCCTCTCGGAGGTTTCGAGTCTGTTCAGTCGCCGACAGTTCAACATCGAGAGCCTCACTGTCGGTGTGACAGTCGACGAGTCGGTCGCCCGGATGACGATCGTCATCGAAGAGCCCGAGCCGGGAGTCCAGCAGGCGAAAAAGCAGCTGCGCAAACTCATTCCCGTCATCGATGTCGAGGAGCTGGAGTCGGCGGCAGTGCGCCGTGAGCTGGCGCTGATCAAGGTCGCCGGCGACAAGCCCGACGACGTGCAGGCAGTCGCACAGATGTACGGCGGTGACGCCGTCGACGCCTCGACGGACGCGGTGACTGTCGAGATCACCGGCAGCAAACAGAAGATCGACGCCGCGATCGAGGCGTTCGAGCAGTTCGACGTGCTCGAGATCGTCCGCACTGGTGCGGCCGCCCTCGAGCGCGGCTCGAAGACGATGGACCCGATAGCAATGGAAAGCGATAACTGAGCGATCCCCGACGAATCACCTATGGTAGACGAATTTAGCACGGACGTATACTACGACGACGACGCAGACGAATCACGACTCGACGAGAAGACAGTGGCCGTCCTGGGCTATGGAAGCCAGGGTCACGCCCACGCGCAGAACCTCGCGGACAGCGGGGTTGACGTGGTCGTGGGGCTCCGGGAAGGGTCCGCATCGCGCGAGGAGGCCGAGGCCGACGGCATGACGATCACGACCCAGCCCGAAGCGGCCGCCCAGGGCGACATCGTGGTCATGCTGGTCCCCGATACGGTCCAGCCTGGCGTCTACGAGAACGCGGTCGAGCCGAACCTCGAAGACGGCGACACCGTACAGTTCGCCCACGGGTTCAACATCCACTACGGCCAGATCGAACCGCCCGAGGGCGTCGACGTGACGATGGTCGCGCCCAAATCACCCGGCCATCTGGTCCGGCGCACCTACAAGCGCGGCGAAGGTGTCCCGGGACTCGTCGCGGTCTATCAGGACGAGACCGGCGAGGCCCACGAGGAGGCGCTGGCCTACGCGAGGGCCATCGGCTGCACCCGCGCGGGCGTCATCGAGACTACCTTCCAGGAGGAGACCGAGACCGATCTGTTCGGCGAGCAGGCCGTCCTCTGTGGCGGCGTCACCGAGATGATGAAAGTCGGCTACGAGACGCTGGTCGATGCCGGCTACAGCCCGGAGATGGCCTACTTCGAGGTCATGAACGAGATGAAGCTCATCGTCGACCTCATCTACGAGGGCGGGCTGATGGAGATGTGGAACTCCGTCTCGGACACAGCCGAGTACGGCGGATTGACTCGCGGTGAGTACGTCATCGACGACTCGGCTCGCGAGGGGATGGAACAGATTCTCGATGAGGTCCAGAACGGCGAGTTCGCCAAAGAATGGATCTCCGAGAACCAGACGAACCGACCCAGTTACAAGCAGCTCCGAGAAGCCGAGCAGAGCCACGACATCGAGGACGTGGGCGGCCGCCTGCGCGAGCTGTTCGACTGGGACGAGAGCGCGGAATGAACGATCGAAACCACGGACATACGAAGATGAAAACGCAGACAACACACGGAGACGGACAATGAGCGAGGGAACGCTGTACGACAAGGTATGGGAGAAACACAAGGTAACGGAGTTGCCGAACGGACAGGACCAGCTGTTCATCGGGCTGCATCTCGTCCACGAGGTCACCAGCCCACAGGCGTTCGGCATGCTCAGGGAGCGTGATCTCGAGGTCGCCTATCCCGAGCAGACCTTCGCGACGACCGATCACATCGCGCCGACCGAGGAGGCAAAGCGCAAGCGGCCGCTGGACGACGACCAGGCCGAGAAGATGCTGGACGCGCTGGATGCGAACACGGCCGAAAACGGCATCACGTTCTTCGACTTCGAGTCGGGCAAACAGGGCATCACCCACGTCGTCGCGCCGGAGCTGGGGCTGACTCAGCCGGGCATGA
The DNA here is from genome assembly GCA_048623335.1 of Halapricum sp. GTDB lineage: Archaea > Halobacteriota > Halobacteria > Halobacteriales > Haloarculaceae > Halapricum. The sequence goes on along the minus strand of JBMCBU010000070.1, from coordinate 6,355 downwards.
CCGTCGCCTGCGGTGACAGCCACACGGCGACGCACGGTGCGTTCGGCTCGATCGGCGTCGGCGTCGGCACCAGCCAGATCCGGGACATCCTCTCGACGGGCTGTATCGCCGCCGAAAAGCAGAACGTCCGCCGGATCGAGGTCGAAGGATCGCTCGGCGAGGGCGTCTACGCCAAGGACATCATCCTCAAGATCATCCAGCAGCTGGGCGTCGACGGCGGCGTCGGCCACGTCTACGAGTACGGCGGTCCTGCCATCGAGCGACTGGGCATGGAAGGTCGGCTTGCAGTCTGTAACATGTCCATCGAGGGCGGCGCTCGTGCGGGCTATGTCAACCCCGACGAGACGACCTACGAGTACCTCGAAGGTCGCGAGTACGTCCCTGAAGGCGAGGAATTCGAAGAACGCAAAGCATACTGGGACTCGATCGCGAGCGACGAAGACGCCGAATACGACGACGTGGTGACGATCGACGTCGACGGGATGGATCCGATGGTCACGTGGGGTATCAACCCCGGACAGGTCGTCGAGATCTCCGAGCCGGTCCCGTCGCCGGAGGCGTTCGACACTCGGACCGACCAGGAGGCCGCCCAGAAGGCGCTGGATCACATGGATCTCGAACCCGGTCAGTCGATGCTGGGTTACGACATTGACGTCGCGTTCCTGGGGACCTGCACGAACGGTCGCGTGAGTGACTTCCGGCGCGCGGCGGAGATCCTCGAAGGGCACACGATCGACGAGGACGTCCGCGCGCTGGCGGTACCCGGATCGGAGACCGTCCGCCGGCAGTGTGAGGCCGAAGGCATCGACGAGACGTTCATCGAAGCGGGCTTCCAGTGGCGGCGTGCTGGCTGTTCGATGTGCCTGGCGATGAACGACGACTCCCTGGAAGGTGACGAGGCGGCCGCCTCCTCGTCGAACCGCAACTTCATCGGCCGACAGGGCAGCAAGGACGGTCGGACCGTCCTGATGAGTCCCGTGATGGTCGCCGCCGCGGCCATCGAAGGCGAAGTGACGGACGCACGCCGCTTTTACGACGGTGACCAGGCGGATGCACTGAGCGGCGAGGACGTTTCGGAGGTGGCTGACTGATGGTTGATAAACCCCAACACATCACGGACGTATCGGGCTCGGGCGTGCCGATCTACGGTGACGACATCGACACCGACCAGATCCTCCCGGCACGGTTCATGAAGGAGGTCACGTTCGAGAACATGGCCGAGTACCTCTTTTACGACGCGCGCCGCGACGGAGACGACGAGTTCAACGATCACGCGCTCAACCGGTTCGAGGGGGCGAACATCGCCGTCGTCAACAAGAACTTCGGAATGGGGTCCTCTCGCGAGCACGCCCCGCAAGCGATGATGCGATGGGGCATCGACGGGATCGTCGGCGAGTCCTACGCCGAGATCTTCCGCGACAACTGCAAGTCGCTGGGGATCCCCGCGGCGACCGCGGACCACGAGACCGTCACCGAACTCCAGGAGTGGATCGAGGCGAATCCCGACGGCGACATCGAGATCGACGTCGAGACGGAGACGGTCACCTACGGCGAGACGACCGTCGACGTCGAGATCGACGACGCGATGCAGGAAGCGCTCGTGGAAGGTATCTGGGATACGACCTCGCTGATGTACTCCAACATGAGCAAGGTCGAGGAAACCGTCGAAGAACTGCCGTACATCTAGGTGAAGTGCCGGTAGTGACTCCACGTTTGTAATAGATCCCGCCACACCGTCTCGACGACTCATAGTGGTCGGTGCACGTCCGTTCCGGATCGATCGCGCGCACTCGTGTGGTCGAACCGAGAAGTCGTTACACTATCAGTTCGAAACGATCTGGCCGCCAGTGTGCGGACACGCAAGCGGGCCGTCGGTCTGCCGTCTCGGTCACTCCGGTGCGTAGTAGTATTCGCCAGCCTGTTTTTGCTCGCGATCGAGGTTGCTTCCGGGTTTGTTGATGCGCGGGCGAGCAGTACGTTCGTCCCGGCGGAAGGTGACATCGAGGTTCGCGAGGAACTCGTTCATGCCCTCGCGCATCCCCTGTGGTTCGGAGGCGTGGCCCTGCTCGGCGGGTTCGCCATCGAAGACCAGCAACCGGTCAGAGAGCAGATCGATCATATAGATGTCGTGATCGATGACCATCGCCGTCGCGTCGTGGTTCTCGGCGTATCGGCGAATCGCCGAGGTCGCCAGCACACGCTGTTCGACGTCGAGGTGTGCGGAGGGTTCGTCCAGCAGGTACAGGTCGGCGTCTTTCGAAAGGCAGGCCGCGATGGCGACGCGCTGGCGCTCCCCGCCGGAGAGATCGGTGAGGTTCTGCTCCATGATCCGTTCGAGCTGGAGGGGCTGGGCGATTTCGGTGTTCCAGTAGGAGCTGCCGAACTCGTCGGTGATCGAAGAGAGGAACGCGTCGACGCGCATCGGCTGGTCGATCTCGACGTACTGGGGCTTGTAGGCGATGTCGAGTCGGGTATCGACCTCGCCTTCGTCGGGTTCGAGCCGGCCCGCGAGCAGTTTCGCGAAGGTCGATTTCCCGATCCCGTTGGGACCGACGACACCGAGGACCTCACCCTCGCGGATCTCGCCGCCGACGACCGACAGCGAGAACTCACCCTCGCCGTAGCTCTTCTGCAGGGCAGGATACTCGACGACCGACTGGCCGCCGGCGACGCTTCGGGGCGCGTGCTGTTCGAACTCGATCGCGTCCTGGCGGATCCGCATGTTCTCGTTCTCCAGATACCCCTTGAGGTACTCGTTGATCCCGTTTTTCGTCGACTTGGGGTCCGTGATGACACCGAACGCCCCGGATTCACCGTAGGCGACGTGCAGGGCGTCCGCGAGCAGGTCCAAGATTGCGAGGTCGTGTTCGACGACGAGCATCGACCGGTCGCCCTCCTCGGCAAGTTCCTGGATGATCCGGGCAGCCGTCATCCGCTGGCCGATGTCGAGATAGGGCGTGATCTCGTCGAGGAAGTAGAAGTCGGCGTCCCGGGCGAGCGCCGCGACGAGCGCGACGCGTTGGAGTTCGCCGCCAGAGAGCGTCCCGATGTCCTGATCGACGACCGGCCCGATCCCGACCCGCTCGATTAGCGCGTCGAGTTCACCCCGCTCGTCGGTTCGTTCGAGCAACTGACGGGTCGTCCCGTCGAACTGATCCGGGATCTGATCGACGTACTGTGGTTTGCGAGCGACAGTGACCTCGGCGTCGATCAGCGCTTCCAGATACTCCTGCAGGGCCGTCCCGCGGTACTCCGCGAGGACGGCGTCCCAGCCGGGATCGGCGTTGTACTCGCCGAGATTCGGCGTGAGTTCGTCGGCCAGGATGTGGACGGCCGTCGTCTTCCCGATCCCGTTCGGACCGAGGATGCCGGTCACGCGGCCGTCACCGGGTGCGGGCAAACCGTACAGCGAGAAGGCGTTCTCGCCGTAGCGGTGGATCGGGTCGTCTGTCAGTTCCTGGGGGAGATTGATGATCTCGATGGCGTCGAACGGACACTTCTCGACACAGATTCCACAGGTTTCGCCCAGACAGATCTCTTCTGAGATGCGGACCTGGTCGGGTCCGCCCTCGAACGGTTCGTCTTCGTCGTATGCGTCGCCGCGCGTGACGATGCACTCCTTGCCCGTCCGGTTGGGCGGACAGAAGTTCATACACTCGTAGTTGCAGCGGTCGGGCTGGCAACGATCGAGGTCGACGACGGCGATGCTGTCATCAGCCATTGTGCAATCACCCGGTTAGATAGCCGACGCAGTGAGAAGCAGCGTCCAGGAGACAAACCACAGCGAGAACGTCATGAAAGCGACGTAGAGATAATCTTTCGTGCTGAACTCCTGTACGTCGACGCCCAGGGCCTGGAGGATCGGAACTTGAATCGCGATCGCACCCAGCACGACGAACACGTTGATCCGTCCCGAGGGGTCCGCCCCGAGGCCGTACTCGGAGACCAACGCTGCGACAATCCCCATAAGGGAGGCCAGCGTGGTCACAGTCACGCTACGGACGTGACCGGTCAACCCGTCGGCCGTCTCGGTAGCCATACGTCACCGTCGGCTACCCGAAGTAAAAAGCCGTTCGTTACGGACCTGGTCGATGTCTCGCCTCGACCGTCAACGAAGAGTGCTAGCGGATACCGAGACACCGGAATCCATTGCCTCAATATTTATACGGCACGGGGCCGTGCGTTTAGCTAATGACAGAATCCGACGGGGAGGATATCACGGATCTGCCACCGAGCGCCAAGCTCGTATTCAAGGTTCTCGAATACCAGGGGCCGCTCACGCAGAAGGGGATCGTCGAGGAGTCGATGCTCTCGGCCCGCACAGTCCGGTACGCGCTCGAACGCCTCGAAGAGATCGACATCGTCAAAGAGGACGTCTACTTCGCGGACGCGCGACAGAACCTCTACGAACTGACGATCGACGAGACCGACAAATCCGAACAGGCTCTCTCCGGCTGACTGCCTTCTCTTGCGGGGAGCCGAAACTGTCAGAGCAATACTGTCACTGGTCCAGGTTAGTGGCATCGATCGTGTTCGGGAGCAACGCACCGAGCGTGTACGTGCTGTACTCGCCGTCGCCCTCGTCGCAGTGAATCGCGAGTTCGTCCGCACAGAACTCCGCCAGGGTCTGGCGACACATCCCACAGGGGGTCACGCCGTCGCGCTCGCTCGACGCCACGGCGATCGCATCGAACTCGCGGTGGCCGGCCTCGACGGCCTTGCTGATCGCCAACTCCTCGGCGTGGACGCTGTTGGAGTAGTTGGCGTTCTCGACGTTACAGCCCGTGAAGACGGATCCGTCAGCCGTTCGAAGGGCTGCGCCGACACGATACCCCGAGTAGGGAGTGTAGGACGATTCGACCGCCTCGCGTGCGCGATCCAGCAGTTCCATGTCCCCTCTCTCGTCGTCGGCCGGGAAATACGCTGGGGCGTGCTACGCACTGTCGTTCGGGCGAATGACTTCTCGGGTGACACTGCCTCTGCCACCAGCTTTTCCTTTCGACGCGCCAACAGAACCGACAGGGATGAAGCGAGTTGCCCTCCGAATCGCGTTGATCGTGTACGCAACGCTTCTGGTTGGTCCCCTCGGCACACTGCTTGCGGGCAACGGGTGGGCGCTGTTCGTGGCAGGAGGGGGCGTCGGTGCAGTCGCCGGGATGGTCGCGACGGACATTCGCGACCCGGTGACGTTCGTCGGCACCGCTCCCCGAGGTATCGCAGGCACACTACTGCCGCTCGTGTGGCTCCTGCCGGCGGCCACGCGAGCCGACTCGGCGATAACGGTCTTCGTCAGTCCGTGGTTCGTCGGCGCGCTGGCACCCCTCGTCTGGATCGTCGCCTTCCTGCTCGGCCACGAGATCCGCAAGGAAGAGCTTCGAGACCGGCTGGCGACGCTCGCGACCTTCGAGGCAGGCCCGCCCGAGCGTGTGCGTCGTCAGAAGAGATACGCCGTCGGGGTCTTGCTCGCCGTGACGGTCGCTATCGTCTCCGGGACGGCAGTTCTCGGTGACGGCGTCGAACTCACATCGTACGTCTGGTTGCCGGCACTGGTCCCGGTGTGGCTCAGTCTCTTCGACGAGCAAAAGCAGTCCGTCGAGATCACTGACGAGGGGATTTTCGTCCAGGGGACGCTCCACGAGTGGGAGACGATCGACGACTACGAGGTCGACGAAGACGCGCTCCGGCTGAGACGGACGGACTGGTACCGATCGACGATGCAGTTCGACGCCGAACACATCGACGACAGCGACGGCGTGACGGCCGCGCTCGATCGGTATCTCTAGACGCCACCCAGCGACCGATCCAAGCGAGTCGAGAGTGATAGGGATTCGCGTAGAAACCCATCGATTCCGCTCGGGAAATCGATATCCATCACCCGATCGGAGGTGGTATTTGTCCGATCGGCTACGCGAATCACTATCAATGCCGTCGAACAGTCACGAGAACGTCAGATATCGTAGTCGTCGTAGGTCGTGATGTCGACGCCGTCTTCGGTGACCTCGGCGACGCAAAGCCCGTTGCCGGATCCGGTATCGCGCTCGGCGGCCGCCTCGATCGAGACGGCGGCGACCTCGGTTGCCTCCTCGATGCTCAGGTCCGGTTCGTATCGGTCTTCGAGGGTCCCGTATGCGACAGTCAGTCCGGAGCCAGTGACGGTGTAGTCGTCCTCCATGACGCCGCCGGCGGGATCGATGCTGTAGACGTGGCTGCCCTCCTCGTCGACGCCGCCGAGGATCGGGTTGATCGCGAGGAAGGGGCCGCCACGCGCGAAGTTGCCCGCCAGCGTCGAGAGCGCCTGCATGCTCATGTCCTGGCCACGGCGCGCCTCGTAGAGGTTGACCTCCGCGCGGAGCGT
>JBMCBU010000069.1:0-8914 GCA_048623335.1 Halapricum sp. | reverse complement strand
GTAACAGCGAAACGTAGCTGGTATTCCCATGCCGGGAAGCCGCGCCGTTCACCGCGCGGAGGACGTCACCGTGCCGTGAAGCCGCTGTCGACGGTGAGTGCTTCGCCGTTGGTGAACGACGCACCGTCCGAACAGAGCCACAGGACGGCGTCGGCGATCTCCTCGGGTTTGCCCAGCCGATCCTGGGAGTGCATGCCCTCGATCCACTCCCGGACGTTCTCGTTGGTGCTGATGCCGGCCTCCTCGAGCATCTGTGTCTCGATGAAGCCCGGACAGACGGCGTTGACGCGGACGTCCTGGTCGGCGTACTCCCAGGCGGCGGTCTTGGTCAATCCCAGGACGCCGTGTTTCGAGGCGACGTACGCCGAGGAGTTCTCGAAGCCGACCTTGCCGAGGATCGACGCCATGTTGATGACGACGCCGCCGTCGTCCTGTTCGGTCATCTGGCCGAGTTCGGCCTTCAACGAGCGCCACACGCCGTTGAGGTTGATGTCGATCGTCTGTTCCCAGCCCTCCTCGGAGACGTCGCCCGCCGGGACCTCGCCGCCGCTGATCCCGGCGTTGTTGACCGCGTAGTCCAGCCGACCGAACTCCTCGACTGCCGTCTCGACCATCGCCTCGACGTCGTCCATGTCCGTGACGTCCGTGGAGACGTACACGGCCTCCCCGCCATCGCTTTCGATCTGTTCGACCGTCTCCTGTCCACTCGCGTCGTCGACGTCTGCGACGACGACCGATGCCCCACTTTCGGCGAACTGGATCGCTACTTCTCGCCCAATGCCCGATGCGGCGCCTGTGACGGCCGCGACGCGGCCGCTAAAGTCAAAACTGCTCATGCGTGTGAAAGAAGACAGGTGTCTTACTTGGCTTTTTGGGGATTTATTTGCTTCCCCCTACTGTGAAATCAAACGAGTGGTTCGACGAGATCCCGGCCGGAATCGAGCAGCTCCTCGACGCGCTCGGGGCTGTCGGCCTCGGCGTAGACCCGGAGTTTCGGCTCGGTTCCGCTCGGACGGACCAGCAGCCAGGTGTCGTCATCGAAGGCGATCTTGAAGCCGTCGACGGTGTTGACCGACGCGACCGTCGCGCCCGCGACTTCGTCGGGGAGTGCCCCGTCGAGTTCGTCGAGGACGGGCTCTTTGCGGGCGTCGGGACAGGCGATGCTGATCCGATCCTGGAAGACATGGCCGTGTTCGTCGTGGATCGCGGCGATCCGGTCGTCGATCGGCCGGTCGGCTTCGGCGCCGGCCCCGAGCAGCGCGATCAGGACGCCGTCCTTGTTGCGGAGGTGGCTCGTGATGCCGAACCCGCCCGACTCCTCGCCACCCATCAGCGCATCGTGGTCTTTCATCGCCTGGGCGACCCACTTGAACCCGACCGCGGTCTCGACGACCTCTTGGCCGTGTGCGCGGGCGACCTTGTCGATGATACTCGACGTCGAGACCGTCCGGACAGCGGGCCCCGATCCGTCTTCGAGGAGGTACGAATAGAGGACCGCATACTGGAGTGTCGGATCGAGAAAGCCGCTCTCGGGCGTGACGACGCTGATCCGGTCGGCGTCGCCGTCGTTGGCGATCCCCAGGTCGGCCTCGCCCTCGGTAACTGTCTCGATGAGGTCGTGCAGCCGGTCGGCTTCCGGTTCGGGTGGCGTGCCGCCGAATTCCGGGTCGCGCTCACACCGGAGTTCGATCACGTCCGCTCCGGCCCGTTCCAGCAGATCGCCGGTCACGTCGCGGCCACTACCGTGCATAGCGTCGTAGGCGACGGTCAACCCCGAGAGATCGGTCTCGACAAACTCCAGCGCGTGTTCGAGGTACGGCTCGACGAAATCGGTCTCGGTGATCGCACCGTATTCGGATTCCGGCACGGGATCGGGCTCGGCGAGCAGTTCTTCGAGTCGGTCGGTCACGTCGGGCATCGCCGGTGCGCCCTCGTCGGGGATGAACTTCACGCCGTTGTAGTTCGGCGGGTTGTGACTGGCCGTGATCATCAGCGCACCCGCCAGGTCGCGGTCGCGGACGGCCCACCCGACCACTGGCGTCGGACAATCACGCTCGCTCAACAGGACCTCGATTCCGTTGCTGGCCAGCGTCCGTGCGATCTCTTCGGCAAAGCCTCGCGACGTCTCACGGGCGTCATAGCCGACTGCGACCGGGCCGGCACCGTCGAGGTACGTCGCGACCGCCTGACCGACCATGCGCACGCGCGGTTTCGTGAACACGTCCAGTGTCGCTCGCCAGCCGTCAGTACCGAACTCGATAGCGTCAGCGTCTGTTCCCATACCTCGGGGTTGCCCTCCGCGAGCAAAAAGATGACCCATCACGGGGCGTCTCTCAGAGGGGACGATCACGGATCGTACGCGATGATCGACGCGGCGTCCCGAGCGAGCGCTTCCGCGTCGGCGTCAAACGAGTCGGCGTACCGGACGAGCAAGAGTAACACCGTCTCCGGACGCACGACTCGGTAGCCGTCCGTCCGATCGAGCAGGCCAGCCGCGTCGAGTTCGCTCGCGTACTTGCTGACTGTTGGCCGGGAGACGCCGGCCGACGCAGCGACATCGCCTCCGGTCGCGTCGGGGTCTTCGAGGAGTGCGATCAGTATCCCGCGTACGGTGTCCCGCCGGAGGTACGACAGCGCGGTCTTCTCGAAGTCATCGAACCGTCCGGTGGGAAAGAACCGCCGGTAGTCGCCGTCCTCGTGGCTCTCTATCGCGTCGCTTTCGAGCAGTTGCCGGAGGTGGTGTTGTGTTTCACCGGTCCCCAGCTGGAGGTCATCGCGGAGCTTCGAAAAGTGCGCGCCGGGCGTCGCTTCGAGATAGCCGACGATCGCGTCGCGGGTGTCCGAGCCGCCACCCGTCGCTTCGGCCCCACCGGCAAAGCGAGCGATCGAACCGGCGGTCCCGAGCGCTGCGAACCGCCGAAGCGTCGCCCGCTTGCTCTCGTCTACCCCCTCGTCGCTCATCGTACACCGGTAAGCGATCCACGAGTAAAATAGCTTCCCCTGCACATCGAAGGCGTTTCACTCTCTTAGGGATTCGCGTAGAAACCCATCGATTCCGCTCGGGAAATCGCTATCCATCACCCGATCGGAGGTGGTATTTGTCCGATCGGCTAGGCGAATCACTCTCACGACTGGAGCCCTCGCGAGGCTCGGAACTGACAGGGATTAGCATAGAAGTCCATAGAGGGACATCGACGTTCATCACGCGAGCGGAAGCGGGTTCCGCCGATCGGCGACGCGAATCCCCATCACCTAGCTGGTGTCGTATTTGTAGGTGGCTTCGTCTGGATCGATCCCGAAATCTTCGGGTGACTCGGTCGGTTCGTCGTCCTCCTCGACGTCGGCCGTTTTGAACGCCTCGCGACGGTCGATCGGGACCTGGAAATCCTCGACAGGCAAGCGCGTCGGGACGGCTTCGGGCTGGATCCCGTCACGCTTTTCGGCCAGCCGGTCGCGCAGCTTCTCCGGAAGCGCGCTCTCGTCGATCGGTTCGAAGCCGAACTGCGCGAGATACTCCGGTTGGTCGGTCAGCGAGTAGACGACCTCGAACCCCTCGTCGCCCGCCTTCTGTACCAGCCGTTCGACCACGTGGGCACCGACGCCCTGGCCGCGCCACGCTTCGAGGACACCGATGCTCGTGAGCTCACAGACGGATTCGTCGTCGGTCTTGTGGATCCGGATCCGTCCGAAACCGGCCTTTTCGTTGGTCTCCTCGTCGATGGCGATGACGTAATCGCGCGACCGGAAGGCCGTCTCGTCCAGGCCCATCTCTTCGATCCGATCGAGCAACCAAACCTCCTCGCGGTTTTTGGCGTCCCGGACGTACATATACCCATCTACGCTACCGCCTGTCAAAAAGGGTCGCATGTCGGCGGTTGCGTCTCCGAACTCTGGCGAACGCTGATCCGGGACGTCCGACGCAGTCTCGACACGCGGTGGCCGATATCGTTCCGATACACTCGGTACCACGTTTCAATCTGCGAGAAACTTATACCGCCAGTCAACGTATCGACGGTGTGTTTGTCGGACACGCGCTACTGGCGTTTGCCCTCGCGACGCTGGTCGCTGACTGGCGAGGCTGGCCCGCCCGCCGGGCGCTCGCGCTCGGTCTCGTCGCAGGTACGTTCGCCGCGATTCCCGACGTCGACATGATCTACACTGCGGTGGCACTCGACGTGAGCCGGCTGAGCACCGAGACGCTGACCAAGCCCAGCGTGTTCTGGGACGCCAGCCGCGCGGTCCACCGCTCGATCACGCATTCGCTGCTCGTCGCGCTCGCGGCCGGGCCTGCTTTCGGGGCGTGGGCCGCCGGAACCAGCACGTCCCGTCGGTGGCTCGCCGTCCGCGCCGTCGCCAGCGTGCTCCTGGCATCGCTCGTCTGGGCGGCGTGGATCTACAGCGGTCTCGCCGGTGCGGTCGTCGTCGGCACGTTCGTCGCCGCGGGGCTGGTCCTCGCGCGATTGGCGCGCACGCGAACCGACCTGTCGGGGTCGACGGTCGCGATCGCGGCAACCGCCGGCCTGCTGACCCACCCGTGGGGCGATCTGGTGACCGGGGATCCGCCGCGACTGCTGTATCCCCTCGACGTGCACGTCTTCGAGCAGACCGTTCTGCTCCACGCCGACCCGACGATCCACCTGCTCGGGGCGTTCGCGCTCGAGTTGAGCGTCATCTGGCTCGCGGCCGTCGCCATCGCGCGGGTCGCGGACCGATCGCCGCGGGTACTGCTCGATCGGCGTGCCGCGGTCGGGACCGTCTACGGCGTCGCTGCGATCGTGCTCGTGCCCCCGACACTTGACGTGTCCTATCACTTCGTGTTCACGATCCTGGGCGTCGGCGCGGTCACCGGCGGGCTGGCGATGTTCTCGGGCTCGGTGTCCGGCCTGAGAGGACGGTTCCGTCGGCAGGGCCGCCGCCCCTCGATCGACGGCTTGGACGGACCTCCCTGCTGGCTCCGGCTCTGGTGGCGGGGTTCGCCGCGTCCGTGTATCCGGTCGATGACACTCGACCGGTTCCTCGACCGGTATCCCTCGCCGTTCGAAGCCGTCTTCATCGCCCTCGGCAGTGTCACCGCTGCGCTGGGTAGTTACGGGATCATCTACGTGCTCTTTGTCGCGTGATCGGTTCGCTGGGACTGATAGGGATTAGCGTAGCCGATCGGAGAAATCCACCTCCGATCGGGTGATGGACAGCGACTTCCCGAAAGAAATCTATGGAGTTCTACGCTAATCCCTATGAGCTGTCGAGCGGCAGGAACGGCGTTCACGAGGATTTTAAGGGCAGTCGTCTACAGGAACAGCACATGGAAGTATCGGAGCTCGACGAATTGCTCCACGACAGCCGCAACAACGCCGCCATCGGATGGCTACTGATCGTGTTGCTGGCCGGCACGGCAGTCGGGATTGTCGTCGCCACCGGGCCGCTGTGGTCGGTGTTCGCACTCGGAATCGTGGTACTGGCATTGATACCGCCGTTGGCGTATCGGTCGCCATACGTCATGCTGCCGTGGGAGGTATTGTTGATGGCCGCGCTCCCGATTGTCGGGCTCGCGACCGGGACCGATAGACTGTCCGGGCAGTTCTCGGTGTACTTCGCCATCGCGGCGGTCGCGCTTGTCATCTCCGTCGAACTGCAGTCGTTCACGACGATCCGGTATCCGCCGTGGTTCGCGGTCGTGCTCGTAGTCGTCGCGACGCTGGCTTCGGCCGGGTTGTGGGGACTGCTCCAGTGGGGGTTCGACGTCTATCTCGGGACGAGTTACATCACCACGAACGAGGAGCTGATGTACGAGTGGCTCTACTCGGCTCTGGCAGGGATTCTCGCGGGCGTGACGTTCGTGCTCTACTTCCGCCGGCGTCGGAAGTCCGTCGACGCTATGCTCGAAGAGATCGACGACATCCAGACAGAGGGTGACCGCTCGTGAGCGGACTCGCCTCCCGGATCCGGCTGTCCGAACGCCAGCAGACGCAGTTGACGCGCGTCATGGAACTGGTACTCGTCGGACTGCTCTTTGTCGGCATCGAGCGCGGCAGCGTCGGAATCATCGTCAACACCGGGGTTGCGTTGTTGTTAGCGCGTCTCCCGTCGATTCTCGAACGTGACTATCAACTCGCGATGGACCCCCGGATCACGCTGTGGATAACCAGTGCCGCCTTCTTCCACGCGATCGGAACCGTCATTCCGGGAACGGGACTGAAACTGTACTCTGACGTCCCCTGGTGGGACCACATGACCCACGCGCTGTCGGCGTCGGTCGTGGCCGCTGCAGGCTACGCGACGGTGCGAGCGATCGACACACACTCCGAGGACGTCTATCTCCCGTCGAAGTTCATCGCCGTGATCATCCTGCTGTTCGTGCTCGCCTTCGGCGTTCTCTGGGAACTACTCGAGTTCGCCCTGGGTATCGCAGCCGAGCACCTGGGTTCTTCGTCGGTGCTCACCCAGTACGGTGTCTACGACACGCTGTGGGACCTCGTCTACAACTCCATCGGTGGCATCCTCGTGGCGCTGTGGGGCGGGATCTATCTCACGGACTTCTCGGAGGCGATCGCCGAACGGTTCCTCTCAGAGGAAGACTGATCGCGACAGCGTGGCTCAGCAGTACTCTCGGAAGAACGACGCCAGCAACGTCTGTCCGTGCTCGGTCAGGATGCTCTCGGGATGGAACTGAACGCCGACGTGAGGCCTCGATTCGTGGCGAACGGCCATGACGATCGATCGTTCGTCCGCCGTCCGGGCGGTTTCGGTCAGTGTCTCGGGTAGCGCCGATCGCTCGATGGCCAGCGAGTGATACCGCCCGACGTCGAACGTCGGCGGTACCTGCGTGAAGATCCCCTGCCCGTCGTGGCTGATCGTCGAGGGTTTGCCGTGGACCACCTCCGGGGCGTGGCCGACTGGCGCGCCACGCGCTGCACACAGCGCCTGATGGCCCAGACAGACCCCCAGCGTGGGGATCGACAACTCCTCGAAAACTGCCATCGACACACCCGCGTTCGCCGGTGTGCCCGGTCCCGGCGAGACGACGATGGCGTCCGGGTCGAGTTCGCGGATGCCCTCGATGTCGATGGCGTCGTTGCGCCGGACGATCACCTCACCGTCGCCCTGGATCGCGTGTCGTTCGTCTCTCTTCGAGGGGTCACTAGTGACGATTTCGCCGACATACTGGACGAGGTTGTACGCGAACGAGTCGTAGTTATCCACGACGAGCACAGAGAGACCCTTCATCGTGACTCCTCGCTCTCGGTCGTGGCGTCACCCTCCCTGACGACGAAGTCCGGGCCGCTTTCGATGGCTGTGTCGACGGCGTTGATCAGTGCCCGTCCCTTGTCCAGTGTCTCCTGGTACTCACGCCGCGGGTCCGAGTCGTGGACGACTCCCGCGCCGACCCGGAGGTGATACTCCCGGTCGTATCGTACCAGCGTCCGAATGACGATGTTCAGCGTCGCCCGGTCGTCGAAGCCGAAAATCCCGATCGAACCGGTATAGGGCCCGCGACGCGTTGTCTCGACCTCGTCGATGATCGCCATCGTCCGGGGCTTGGGCGCGCCGGTGATCGTCCCGCCCGGAAACACCGCTTCGACGGCGTCGGCGAGCGTCTCCCTCTCGCGCAGGCGACCCTCGACCAGCGACACGAGATGCATCACCTCGCTGTAACGGTCGACGCGCCGATACTCGCGCACCTCGACGCTGCCGAACTCGCTGACTTTCCCGAGGTCGTTCCGCTCGAGGTCGACGAGCATCGCGTGCTCGGCCCGTTCTTTCTCGTCGGTTGTCAACTCCACCTCCAGACGCTCGTCGTCCGCCGGTGTCTCGCCCCGCGGTCGCGTCCCGGCAATCGGTTCCGTTTCGAGCCTGTCGCCGTCCCGATCCAGCAGGAGTTCCGGACTGGCACTCACCAGATCGACGCCCGGAAACTCGAGCAGCGCCGAGTACGGGGCCGGATTGACAGAGCGCAACGCGTCGAAGACGCTGATCGGATGGGCGGCCGCTGGCGCAGTGAGTCGGTGAGAGACGTTCGCCTGGAAGGTGTCTCCTTCCCGGATGTACGCTTTGACCCGGCGGACGCGGTCGGCGAAGGCCGTCTCGCCACAGTCGCTTCGAAACGTCGCTCGCTCGCGATCGACCGGTGGAGAACCGACAGCCCGATCACCGGTGAGAGCCGCGTCGGCCAACGCGAGTGCCCGTTCGCGGCCGCGTTCGTAGGCGTCGGTCGCGCTCTCGTGACCGTCTACTCGCGGACACGCAGTCACGTGCAGCGTCGTCGGGCCTTCCCGGGGTTCGCGCCAGGCGGCCAGTCGATCGTAGACGCCCAGTTGCATGCGCGGCAGCTCACGATCGCGGGTGGCCGACTCCGGAAGCGATTCGATCTCGCGGGCGACATCGTAAGAGAGCCAGCCGATCGCACCACACGGATACGGGACGTCGCAGTCGCCCCGTGCGAGCGACTCCGCACCGACCACCGACTGCAGCGTCGCCAGCGTGCCACCGTCGGGTCCCGTCTCGACGAGTTCGATCGGATCGACGCCGAAGTACCCCCAGCCCGAGTGCCCGCCGCTCGTACCGAGGTAGACGCCACCGCGCCCGCTGCGCGCGCGCCGGTACGCCTCGAAGGGATCCTCGACCTCGACCGTGGCTCCGACTGGGACACGCGCGCCGTCCCGAGCAGCAGTGGCCACCCGCAGAAACGATTCGCGATCGGTCTCGACTTGCGGCTCGCCCATTGTCTCTCCGCAGTAGGTGCGGTCGTTTGTAGGTTGTGAGGGCGGCAAAGCTGGCCAGCGCGACGCAGGGAAACGAGCGTCGCCGGCCGGCGAAAGAGCCACCCCGGCCGAGTGACGGATCGCGGTTTCCCTCGGTGACATCCTCCGCGCGAGCCTCGATCACGCGAGATGACCGACCGAGGCTGTCGTCTTGT
>JBMCBU010000068.1:0-9180 GCA_048623335.1 Halapricum sp. | reverse complement strand
CGCGGGGAGCTAGAGGAGTAGTCTCGTCGGCTGTGTTTGACACGACAGAACGCGCGGATCTCATCGCGGCCCGAACTGGAAGCCGGACGACTTCTCGCCATCCGACGACTCGGGAGGCTCTTGTGGATCTGGTGCCAGGACCATCGCAGTCACCCACCACAGTTTGCTCGCCTCGAACGTCTCCGGGCGGGAGGTGACCCGATAGAACGACTCGGAGCCGATCGCCTGGCCGATCTCGTCCGCGAGTTCCGTTATCGGCGTCGCAGGGCCGTCTTTCGGCACGGGCTGTAGGTAGATCATCGTCCCACTCCCCGAGTCGTCGGTTCGGAGCTGGATCTCGTAGAACTGATCGCGCGAGGAGAGATACATCAGCTCACCGTCTTCCGGCGAGTAGTCGTAATCGACCGGCTCGAACCCGATCGGGCGGTCGTCCGTCTCGGGCCGGGTTTCCTCGAGAAGATCGCGCATCTTCGCCGCGCAGTCGTCACAGATCGCAAGCTCCTCGGAGAACGAAACAGCCTCCGTCGACGACCCACAGAACAGACAGCCCCGTGTGTTGCTCACGCTATAGGTACGCACGGACCAACAAAGAATTCATCGGGTTGAGTGGCGGTTTCGGGCGACATCTCCGGCCCAGACGGTCTCTCTCCGGACGAGTTGACACTCGGTCAACGTTCACGCACGCGCACTGCGCGCGCGCCTTGGACGGCTTCCGTCTTGCGATTTACCGGCGAAAGACTGATTAGCGGGTCGTTGCGTAGGGTCCCACAATGAGAGAATGCGTTCGAGACGGTGATCGACGGTGCAGTTGATCATCACCGAGAAGGACAACGCTGCACGGCGGATCGCCGACATCCTCAGCGATGGCGGGGCCGAAGCCGAGCGGCGCAACGGTGTCAACGTCTACAAGTGGGGTGGCAAGCGCTGTGTCGGGTTGTCGGGTCACGTCGTCGGCGTCGACTTCCCGCCGGAGTACAACGACTGGCGAGACGTCGAGCCGGTCGAGTTGATCGACGCCGAGGTCGTCAAATCTCCCACCCGGGAGAACATCGTCGCGACCCTTCGGAGCCTGGCCCGGGAGGCAACGGAGGCCGTTATCGCGACCGACTACGACCGCGAGGGGGAGCTGATCGGCAAGGAAGCCTACGAACTCATCCGCGGGGAGACCGACGTGCCCATCCAGCGGGTGCGCTTCTCTTCGATCACCGAAAACGAGGTCAAGGAGGCCTTCGATAACCCCGACGATCTCGATTTCGACCTGGCCGCAGCGGGGGAAGCCCGCCAGGTGATCGATCTCATCTGGGGCGCAGCCCTCACGCGCTTTCTCTCGCTGTCAGCCCGACAACTGGGAGACGATTTCATCTCTGTCGGGCGGGTCCAGTCGCCGACGCTGAAGCTCATCGTCGATCGCGAACGGGAGATCGAGGCGTTCGATCCCGAGGATTACTGGGAGATCGTCGCCGACCTCGCGAAGAACGGATCGAGCTTCGAGGCGCAGTACTTCTATGACGACGACGGCAGTGAGGCCGAGCGGATCTGGGACGAGGGCGAGGCCGATCGCGCCTTCGACCGACTTCGAGCCCAGGAGGCGGCGACGGTCGAGAGCGTCCGGCGACGCACCCGGACGGACGACCCTCCCGCGCCGTTCAACACGACGGCGTATATCCAGGCCGCCGGGTCGCTGGGATACTCCGCCCAGCGGGCGATGTCGATCGCCGAGGAACTCTATACTGCGGGATACGTCACCTATCCACGGACGGACAACACCGTCTATCCCGACGACCTCGATCCCGAGGACCTGCTTGCGACGTTCGCCGATACGAGCCCCTTCGGCGAGGACGCGACGGCGCTGCTCCAGCAGGACGACGTCGAGCCGACCCGCGGTGACACCGAGTCGACCGACCATCCACCGATCCACCCGACCGGCGAGTTCCCCGACCGCAATACCCTCTCCGACGACGAGTGGGAGGTCTACGAGCTGATCGTCCGGCGCTTTTTCGCGACGGTCGCCGAACCCGCGGTCTGGGAGCACCTGCGAGTCGTGGCCGCGGCTGACGGCTTGCAACTGAAGGCCAACGGCAAGCGCCTGCTCGAAGCGGGCTATCATCAGGTCTATCCCTACTCCAGCGCCAGCGAGACGCACGTCCCCGACGTCGAGGAGGGAGAATCACTGCGGATCGACGATGTCGACCTCCAGGCCAAGCAGACCCAACCGCCGCGCCGGTACGGGCAGTCAAGACTCATCAGTAAAATGGAAGAACTTGGCGTTGGAACGAAGGCCACGCGCCACGGAACGCTCGAGAAACTCTACGATCGGGGGTACATCGACGGCGACCCGCCACAGCCGACCGCGCTGGCGAAGGCGGTCGTCGATGCCGCCGAGGCCTTCGCCGAGTTGATCGTCAGCGAGGAGATGACCGCCCAGCTCGAGGCGGACATGACCGCCATCGCCAACGGCGAGGCCACCCTGGAGGAAGTGACCGACGAGTCACGCGAGATGCTCGAACGCGTCTTCGAGGAACTGCACGAGTCCCGCGAGGCGGTCGGCGAGCACCTCCAGGAGTCGCTGAAGGAAGACCGGACGATCGGTTCCTGTCCGGAGTGCGGGTCGGATCTGGTGATCCGCCAGTCGCGATACGGGTCGTACTTCGTGGGCTGTGATGGCTACCCCGAGTGTGAGTACACGCTGCCGCTGCCCTCGAAGGGCGAACCGCTCGTGATGGACGAGATCTGCGAGGAACACGACACCCACCACGTCAAGATGCTGGCCGGCTCGGACACGTTCGTCCACGGCTGTCCACGCTGTCAGGTCGAGGCCGCCGACGAGAACGAGGACCGGGTGATCGGCGAGTGTCCGGAATGTGGCGAGGAACACGGCGGCGAGTTGGCGATCAAGCACCTCCGCTCGGGATCGCGCCTCGTGGGCTGTACCCGCTATCCCGACTGTGAGTACTCGCTGCCGCTGCCCCGTCGTGGCGAGATCGAGATCGTCGAGCAACGCTGTGAGGAACACGACCTCCCTCACTTGCGGATCGTCGACGACGATGACGACGACCCGTGGGAGCTGGGGTGTCCGATCTGCAACTACGAGGAGTACCAGGCCCGCAACACCGTCGACGACCTCGAAGACCTCGACGGCGTCGGCTCGAAGACCGCCGAGAAACTCTCCGCGGTCGGGGTGGACTCGCCCGCTGATCTGGCGAGTGTCGAACCCGACGCGATCGCCGAGCAAGTGCAGGGAGTGAGCGCCGATCAGGTCCGCGACTGGCAGTCTGATCTGGAAGCCTGATCACGACTCCCGTCGACGATATCACGGAAACACGGGCGAGATGACCTCTAGCAGCCACCGGAGGAGGGCTTCGGCTGTCTCTGAAAAGCCCGGAACGAAATGCCAGACGAGAATCGTCGTCAGTATGCTCGCCGGAATCCCCAGAAGTACACCGAACACGATGTAATCCACGTTATCCGCTTCGAGGAGGATCTCCCCGAACTCACGCTCGTCAGTGATGTCTCTCTCTTTGACCCCTGGATCGTGGCTTGATCCGCGCTCGCCCTCCTCGGGTGGATCGTAGGAACTCATCTCGATGTACGTATCATATGGACGTTCATTTCGAGAATACTTATATTGTCCGCCGTTGAGGGGCGGTTGCCGCGATTCTCGGATAGCGACGGTAGCCCCGCTTCGTCGCGTCTCGGCTCTACGATGAGACGGTGTCCTTTTTGTTCGTGCCCTCCCAGTCACGGACAATGACCGAACAGTTCGACTACGACGACCTGGGGCTGGTGGCTGGCCTGGAGATCCACCAGCAACTCGACACGGCGACGAAGCTCTTCTGTGCGTGTCCGACCGAGTTGCGCGAACCAGCGGAATCGACCCGGCGACTGACTCGCTATCTCCACCCGACCAGGAGCGAACTTGGTGAACTCGACGAGGCTGCCCTCGAGGAGAGCCGCGTCGAGCGGGAGTTCGAGTACCTGACCTACGACTCGACGTGTCTCGTCGAGGAGGACGACGAACCACCCCACCGGATCGACGAGGAAGCCATGTCCGTGGCCCTGGAGATCGCCCAATTGCTGGACATGGAGCCGGTCGATCAGGTCCACCCGATGCGCAAGCTCGTCATCGACGGCTCGAACACCTCCGGGTTCCAGCGCACGATGTTGATCGCCAGTGACGGCGAGATCGAGACCGACGACGGCCCCGTCGGCGTCGAGGACCTGATGCTCGAAGAGGAGAGCGCCCAGCGGGTCGAGCAGACCGACTCCGGCGTGCGGTACTCGCTGGATCGACTCGGCATCCCGCTGGTCGAGATCGGCACTGACCCCGACATCCGATCGCCAGAGCAGGCCCGAGAGGCCGCCGAGCGGATCGGAATGTTGTTGCGTTCGACCGGGAAGGTCAAGCGTGGGCTGGGGACGATCCGCCAGGACGTCAACGTCTCGATCGCCGACGGTGCTCGCGTCGAGCTGAAAGGCGTCCAGAGCCTGGACGACATCGACGACATCGTCCGCAACGAGGTGCGTCGGCAGGTCGAACTGCTAGCGATCGCCGACGAGCTCGCGGATCGAGACGCCGGCGTCGGCGAGCCACAGGACGTGACGGACGTCTTCCAGGACAGCGAGTCGGGGGTCATACAGAACGCACTCACCTCCGGCGGTGTGGTCCGGGCCGTTCGTCTGGCGGGGTTCGACGGACTCGTCGGCCGGGAGATCCAGCCCGACCGCCGTCTCGGAACCGAACTGTCCGATCACGCCAAGCGCCACGGCGCGGGTGGGATCTTCCACACCGACGAACTCCCGGCATACGGCATCACCGACGCGGACGTCGAGACGTTACGCGAGTCAGTTACTGCTGGCCCCGAGGACGCGGTCGTGATCGTCGCCGACGACCCCGAGACGGCCGAGTTGGCGATCGACGCCGTCGCCGAGCGCGCCGAGACGGCTTTCGAGGGCGTTCCCGAGGAGACACGGGATGCAAACGAGGACGCGACCTCGCGGTACCTTCGACCGCTTCCCGGCGCGGCGCGGATGTACCCCGAGACGGACGTCCCGCCGGTCGAACCCGACGCGAGCGAGGTCGAGACGCCCGAGTTGCTCACCGAGAAAGTCGACCGCTACCAGCGGGAGTACGGCCTCGACGCCGGTCTCGCCGAACAGGTCGCATTCGGCGAGTACATGCCGCTGTTCGAGGACGTCGTCGCCGAGGGTGTCGATCCGACCCGCGCCGCCGACACGGTCGAATCGACGTTGACGGCACTGCGGCGCGACGACGTCCCGGTCGAGAACCTGACCGACGAGCACATCCGCGACGCGCTCGTGCTGGTCGAGGACGGCGAGGTGCCCAACGAGGGACTGGAAGAGCTGCTGAGGGCACTGGCGGAAGACCCCTCGCTGACGGCCGAACGGGCCGTCGAAAAAGAGGATCTGGGTGGCGTCGGTCAAGCGGAAGTCCGGGAGGCTGTCGTCGAGGTCGTCGAGCGCAACGCCGAACAGGTCAAACAGGAGGGCATGGGCGCGTTCTCCGGGCTGATGGGCGAGTGTATGGGTGCGCTTCGCGGCAAGGCCGATGGGGACCTCGTGAGCGACGTGCTCCGCGAGGAGATCCAAAAGCGGGCTTGAATGTACTCGAAATCACACGCCGTGATCTCTCTCGCGCTCGGGATCGCGCTCGTCGTCGCCGGCGTCTCCGTCTTCCATCCGGTGTTCGTCGTCGGCTACGCGACTGCCGTTGGCGTGTTCGTCGACCTCGATCACTTCCTGTGGGCCCGCTACAACACCGGCGACTGGCGAGCGCTCCGGTACGTCCTCACGAACCCCGTTGATGCACTTGCCGACCAGCAGACGATCTTTCGCGAGCACGATCTGGAGCACCTCGAACGACTGTTGAGCCACGTCGTGATCGCCGGGATCGCCGTCCCGCTGACCTGGTGGCTCGACCCACAGCTTGGATTGGTGACCGGCGCGACGCTGTACGCACACGTGCTGGCCGATCTGGTCGAAGACGTGCGCCAGATGCGCGCCGATCGGTAGGCTACCGTCTGTCGTGTCTGTCGATTCGTTGCTTGGCGCGCCGGAAGATCCCCCGGAGCGTGACCGCTTCGCGATCGGTCGGGTGTGCGCGACCGACGAGTCGCCGAAAGAGCCGGCCGGCCTTGGCGCGTTTCTCCTCTGGGTGGTCGATCGCGTCGAGCAGCG
The DNA here is from genome assembly GCA_048623335.1 of Halapricum sp. Classification (GTDB taxonomy): domain Archaea; phylum Halobacteriota; class Halobacteria; order Halobacteriales; family Haloarculaceae; genus Halapricum. The sequence continues at coordinate 2,985 of JBMCBU010000068.1, read as the reverse complement.
ATTCGAACTGGTCGTATAGCCCTTCGATCTCGCGTTCGCTCGCCCGGTCGTGGGTCGGATCGGGCAGTTGCGTCGACTCGAGGGTGAGCGATCGCATCTCGTAGAGAACGACTGTCGCGGCCTGTCCGAGGTTCAACACGGGGTATTTCGGACTGGCCGGGATCGAGCACACCTCGTCGAGTTCGGCGAGTTCGTCGTTGGTGAGTCCGACGTTCTCACGGCCGAACACGAGACAGGTGTCGGCCTGGACGTCCGCCAGGCTGTCGGCAAGTTCGCGCGGTGTCTTGAACGGATACCGGACGTGCTTGCGGGCGTCCTCGTTGGTGATCGCCGTACAGCCGACCGTGTGATAGGTCTCGACGAGATACTCGAAGGGGACTTCCCGCGCGTTCGGGAGGACGTCCTCGCGGGCCTGGCCCGCGAACCCGTAGGCCTCACCGTCGGGATCCAGCTCGGGTGGATCGACCAACAGCAGTTCTTCGAGGCCGAAGTTCTTCATCGCGCGAGCGATGGTCCCGACGTTGCCCGGCGTCTCGGCGCCGACGACGGCGACGCTGATCATAGATCGAGATCACTCAGGTCGACGTCGAGCGCCTCCCGCTCGCGTTCGTCCATCTCTTCGAGTTCCGTTTCGAGCGACGGTATCTCGCCGGCGACTGCCGCGTCGGGGAGCGCGTCCGGCTCGGAATCGACGTGCTCGATCTCACCGTAGTCCTCCGGTGCACGCCCGCCATCGGCGATCCACGCAAGGAAGGTATCGGCCAGTGCCGCGCTCCCGGCGTATTCGTCGCCACCGAGTTCGCGAAACCAGTAGACGAAGTCAGGTTCGTGTTCGCCACACAGCAACACCTCGCTCATCGGTTCACCGTAGACCGCGCTGGCGACGTTACAGTCGCGTTCGTCGTCCTCCAGTACCATACAGACGTCACAGGCGTTGCCGATGATCGCCGTGAGCCGCGAGACGCGCCGGCGAGGTTCCGGTGGCATCTCCGCGAGCGGTTTGATCGATCCGTTCGCGTCGAAGACGTCCTCCTCGTCGAAGCGCCAGCCCCGCAGTCCGATGCTGACCTTGCCCATACGAGGCCGTTGGCGACCGGGCGATAAAAACCGCGTGCCACGGTGCGACCGGTCATTCGACTGGCGGTTTTCAGAACCCGAGTGGAACGTGCGGATTATAAGAGTCTCGACGCCAACAGACAAGACACCATGAGTGCCGGGAGTACGATCGCGTCGATGTCCTCGTATGCCATCCTCGGTTGTGGGAGTGTGGGGCATGCGGTCGCAGAGGACCTCGTCGGGGAGGGCAAGGACGTGCTCATTCTCGACAAAGACGAGGGTCGAGTCGAGGCGCTTCGCGATCAGGACCTCAACGCACAGGTCAGTGACATTAGTGAACCGGGTATCGTCGAGTACGTCGAGGGGCGCGACGCGGTGTTGATCCTCTCTTCGGACGTCGAGGCGAACAAGGCAGCCACGGAGACGCTCCGGGACGTCGACGACGACCACTTCATCGTCGCTCGCGCGTCCGATCCCGTGTCCGCGGACGAACTGACCGAGTCGGGTGCCGACGTCGTGATCAACCCGTCGGCGGTCATCGCCGACTCGGCGCTGCGCTCGCTTGAGACCGGCGAGCTCGAACACCGGGCCGAACAGCTGGCAGCGCTGATCGACGGGACTGAATCCCGTCTCGCCATTTTGATCCACCGTGGTCCCGACCCCGACTCGATCGCCAGCGCCGCGGCGCTACAGGCGATCGCTGAACACCGAGACATCGACGCGGACATCGTCTACGAGGGCGAGATCGGCCACCACGAGAATCGAGCGTTCGTCAATCTGCTCGGGATCGAACTCGTCTCTCGGAGCGACGTCGACTTCCAGCAGTACGACACCGTCGCGCTGGTCGATTACTCCAAGACCGGCGATGCGGGGTCTATACCCGACGTAGACGTCGATATTCTCATCGACCACCTCGAACCGGAATCCGAGATCGAAGCCGACTTCTCGGACATCCGTCCGAACGTCTCGGCCACTTCGACGATCCTCACCAAGTACGTCCAGGAGTTCGACCTGAATCTCAGCGAGGAAGTCGCGACCGCGCTGTTGTACGGGATCCGTGCGGAGACGCTCGATTTCAAGCGCGATACGACACCGGCGGACCTGACTGCCGCGGCGTACCTGTATCCGTTCGCCGATCACGACACGCTCGAACAGGTCGAATCGCCGTCGATGAGTCCCGAGACGCTAGACGTGCTCGCCGAGGCGATCCGTAACCGCGACGTCCGGGGAAGTCACCTGATCTCGAACGCGGGGTTCATCCGGGATCGGGAGGCGCTGACTCAGGCCGCCCAGCAGCTGCTCAATCTCGAAGGGATCACGACGACGGCCGTCTTCGGGATCGTCGACGACACGATCTATCTCGCCGCCCGCTCGAAGGACATCCGGTTGAACATCGGGAACGTCCTCAGCGACGCCTTCGCCGACATCGGCGACGCGGCGGGTCATTCGACCGACGCCAGCGTCGAGATCCCGCTAGGTATCTTCACGGGTATCGAGTCGACCGAGGACAACCGCGACCTGCTGCTGTCGCTGACCGAGGAGGCCGTCAAGACGAAGCTGTTCGAGGCGATGGGCGTCGAGAGTAGCAGCGACGGGGCTAACGGGAGTTAACGGCCGTCTACAGCAGAACACTCCGCGATGGGATCAGGCGACGACTTCGTCGTCTGACTCACCGGATCCCTCGGGCTGTTTGAGTCGCTCGACGATGTCGTTGATGATGACGATGTCGCCGACCGCCTGCACCCACCTGTAGGGGACGATGACGCCTCGCGACTGGTTGATCTCCTGATCGAACAGTTCCTGGTTGAGCTGGTGTAGCGCAAGCCCAGTGACGGTTTCGGCCGCGAGATTGAGCCGCAAATCCTCGATCTCGCCGACGAAGACGCCGTTGTTCGAGTAGACTTCGCGACCGACCAGCGTCGTGATCTC
>JBMCBU010000067.1:0-9344 GCA_048623335.1 Halapricum sp. | reverse complement strand
AGATGAAGGGGTTGATCCGGTCGTAGACCTTCGAGAGGTACTTGTAGAACAGCCGTGCCCGGCCCTTGTGTTCGAGGACGCCCATCGGGAAGCTGTTAGGGCCAGATCAAGATAATCCCCGGGATTTCGATTGCGGACTTCGCAACTACCAAATAGGCGGTCTTACAACGACCATACGACTGGACAATGCCACGGGAACAGGTTCTCAGGGACATCAAGGCAGCCGAGCAAGAGGCGGACGAGATCGTCGCCGACGCCGAGGCCGAGCGCGAAAAGCGGATCGAAGAGGCGCGCGAGCGCGCCGAAGAGATCCGCGAGCAGGCCAAACAGGAGGCCAAGGAGATGGCCGACCAGCGCCTGGCCGAGGCCCGCGAGGAGATCGAAGCCGAGCGCGATCGGATCGTCGAGGAAGGCAAAGAAGAGAGCGAACGCCTCGAAGAGCGCGCCGAACAGCGGCTCGACGACGTCGTCGACCACGTGGTGTCGCTGTTCGAGGAGGAGGTACATGCTCAGGCCTGAGCGGATGAGCCGGGTCTCGGTGACTGGCTCCAAGCGCGTCATGAACGACGTCATCGAGGCCGTTCACGAGCTGGATCTGTTGCATCTCAGCGACTACGAAAACGAGATCGAGGGATTCGAACCCGGCAACCCGCTTTCAGGTGCCGACGAGTACTCCGAGAAGCTCGTGACCGTCCGGGCGCTGAAAAGCACCCTCGGGATCGACGAGGACTACGAGGGACCGACACACGCTGTCACCGACGAGGACCTCGAAGACGAGCTCGAAGACGTCCGGCAAGAAGTCAACGCACTGGACGACCGCCGGGAGGAACTTCGGAGCGAGCTCCGGTCGGTCGAAGACGACATCGAGCAACTGGAGTTTTTCGTCCAGCTCGGTATCGATCTCGATCTCCTCGATGGCTATGACACCCTCGAAGTCGCCGTCGGCGAAGGCGACTCCACCGAAGTGACCGCGGCGCTCGAGGACAGCGAAATCGAAACCTTCGACGTCGCCGCCGAAGGCGAGGCGATCGCGGTGTTCGCCGAGGTCGACGATCCCGGTGTCCTCGAGGATGCGCTCGTCGGAGCGACCTTCAGCGAAGTGGCGTTGCCAGGTGGAAGCGGCGATCCGTCGGAGTATCTCAAGGCCCGTCGACACCGCAAACAACAGCTCGAATCGAAGCTCAGCACTGTCGAAGACGAACTCGAAGACCTGCGCCTTGAGGTCAGCGGCTTCCTGCTGGCCGCCGAAGAGAAGCTGGCGATCGCCGTCCAGAAACGGGAAGCGCCGCTGTCCTTTGCGACGACCGACAACGCCTTCGTCGCCGAGGGATGGGTGCCGACCGAGGAGATAGAGACGCTCAAAGACGCGGTCGAGGCGGCCGCGGACGGGACCGTCGAGGTCGAGGAACTCGAACGGGCCGAGTACGACGACAACGGCCATCCCGAGCATACCGAAGACGTCGACGGTGACTCGGGCGGTGGTCCGCAATCCCCGGTGAGCACCCGCAAACCGGATCGAACCGACGGCCCGGTCGCGAGAGAGCGCGCCGGAGCGGACGAAGAGCAGACAGCCGCCGACGGTGGGTACGTCCCGCTGGCTGGGGACAGCCCGCCGACCGTCCAGGACAACCCCCAGGGAGTCAAACCCTTCGAGGCGCTGGTCGAGGTGATCAACCGGCCGAAATATACGGAGTTCGACCCGACAGTCGCGCTGTTCCTGTCGTTCCCGCTGTTCTTCGGCTTTATGATCGGCGACCTCGGGTACGGAATCCTCTATGTCGCGATGGGCTACTGGATGGTCAACAGCTACGACAGCAACGTCATGAAGAGCCTCGGTGGCGTCGCGCTGTGGTCCGGCGCGTTCACCGCGCTGTTCGGCGTCCTCTACGGCGAGTTCTTCGGTCTGCACGCGCTCGGTGAGATCGTCTGGCCGAGCGGCAGTCCGCCGATCCACAAGGGGCTGCAGCCTCACTTCGCCTACTACGCCCAGGCGTGGTTGCTGGCGAGCGTCGTCGCTGGCGTGTTACACCTGATCGTCGGCCGGATCTACGACTTCGCCAACAACCTCACCGCACACGGTTTCAAAGACGCCGTCCTCGAGAGTGGCTCGTGGATCCTCCTGACGGGTGGGCTGTGGCTGTGGGTGTTCAGCACGCACATCGAGGGTCCAAAGCCGGACTTCATGTTCACCGTCTTCGACAGCGGCGAGAAAACCGCGCTGGCACTCGGGTTCAGCGGGTTTCCAGAGACGGTCGGACTGGCCGGCCTCGGACTGTTCGTCGTCGGGTTTGCGCTCGCGCTGCGCGCTGAGGGAGCGATCGTCCTGATCGAATCGATCACGCAGGCGTTCGGGCACGTCGTCTCTTATACCCGGATCGCCGCCGTCCTGCTCGCGAAAGCCGGGATGGCACTGGCGGTGAACCTGCTCGTGTTCGGGGCGACGCTGCACGACGGGGAGTTTCACTTCATCTTCTTCATGTCAGAAGCGCCCAACCCCGACGAGGTCGTCTTCGCGGGCCTGCTGGGCGGCGAGGGTGCGGTCGCGCTCATCCTCGGCGGGCTGGTCGGCGTCGTCGTGCTGGTGCTCGGTCACCTGCTCGTGTTGACGCTCGGGATCACGAGCGCCGGCCTGCAGGCGGTCCGTCTCGAGTACGTCGAGTTCTTCGGCAAGTTCTACGAGGGCGGCGGCACCGCCTACTCGCCGTTCGGCCACGAGCGAACCTACACGGCCGAGGACTGATCGAGCCGTTTCGGCCTTCGGCCGGACCGGGTCCTTTCGGAGTGGGTGGTTGACGGAATATACACCTCCGATCGAGTGACCGACCCCGGGAGACGCCTGTGGATTTCTCCGTCGCTTTCTGCCTTTGCCAGCTCGTCACCGCCGGCTGATTGTCGATCATGATAGACCTACACGTGGTATGCCAACACAACCGGCAAGATGAGAAGCGGTAAGCCGCCGAAAAACGGAGTCATCGACTGCTTTGGGAAGTTTTATGGGGACTCTACGGGGAATAGCAACTGTCCGGATACCCAAAGCGGCCGGAGGAAACTATACCATGATCGAATTTACAGAGTTGATGGGCGTAGTACTGCAGGACACGATCGAACAGGCACCGGCGATGCCGGCCGACGCCGCAGCGGCACTGACGGTCGGGCTGGCGGCACTCGGGGCCGGGTACGCCGAGCGCGGGATCGGTGCGGCGGCGGTCGGTGCCGTCGCCGAGGATGACGACATGTTCGGCCGGGGACTGATCCTCACGGTCCTGCCGGAGACGCTCGTGATTCTCGCGCTGGTCGTCGTCTTCCTCGTCGCGCTGTAAAACGTCTCTTTGATACTCATGAGTTTAGAGAGCGTAACAGAAGATATCAAAGAGCAAGCTCGCGCGCGTGCAGAGGAGATTCGGTCGGAGGCAGAGGCCGAGGCCGAAGAGATCATCTCTGAGGCCGAAGCGGAGGCCGAGGAAATCCGCGAACAGAGAGAGCGCGACGTCGAACGGCAGATCCAGCAAGAACGCGAACAGCGTCTCTCGAGTGGCAACCTCGAGGCCAAACAGACCAAGCTGGCTGCCCGGCGACGACTGCTCGAACGCGTTCGCGAGGAGGTCGAGGAAGCGATCCTGAACTTCGAGGAGGACACCCGCGAGGAGCTGACCCGCGAGTTGCTCGATGCGGCAGCCGAGGAGGTCGACGATGGCACGAGCGTCTCCGTGTACGGCCGTGCCGAACAGGAAGTCGCGTCCTCGAGGGTCGGATCGCGCACGTTACTGAAAGAGATCCTCGATGACTACGACGGGTTCAGCTACGCTGGCGAGTACGATTGTCTCGGTGGTGTCGTCATCGAGAGCGAGGAGTCACGAGTTCGGCTCAACCTCACCTTCGACGCGATACTCGATGACGTGTGGCAGGAATCGCTTCGGGAAATCAGCGCGAAGCTGTTCGACGAGGAGCAATGAGCGCACGGTACGGCGACCCCACTGCGGAGGCAAGCAACTACGAGTACGTGACCGCCCGGGTCAGTGCCCGGCGGGCGTCGCTGTTCGACGAGGACGACTACCGCAAGCTCGTCCGCATGGGGACCGGCGAGATCGCCCGCTTCATGGAAGAGACCGAGTACGGACGTGAGATGAACGCACTCGGGGCTCGGCATTCGGGTGTCGATCTGATCGAGTACGCGCTCAACCGCAACCTCGCAAAGCACTTCAACGATCTGCTGGACTGGTCGACCGGTCAAGTGTACGATTACACTGCCCGGTATCTCAGGAAATTCGACGCCTGGAACGTCAAGACAGCGGTTCGTGGGATCTACTCCGACGCCGGATCCGACGCGATCCGGTCCGATTACATTCGGGCCGGGGAGTTCGACGACGACCTGCTCGAACAGCTCGCGATGGCGGAGTCGATCGAGGCGGTGATCGAACTGCTCGATCAGACGATCTTCGGAGACGCCCTGCGCGAGGCCTACGACGACTACGAGGCCACGAACCTGCTCGTACCGCTTGAGAACGCGGTCGACCGGGTGTTCTACGAGGACATCGACGAAGGGTTGCCGTCCCGCGAGCAGGCGAACCGTCCGACGGAACTGTATCTCGATTTCATCGCGGCCGAAATCGACTTCCGGAACGTCCGCAACGCCCTGCGGCTGGCCCGCAGCGGCGCGGACATGGACCCGGCGGAGTACTTCATCGACGGCGGGCGGCTGTTCGACGCCGAGCAGTTGCGACAGCTGGTCGGCAACCGCGATCAACTCGTCGAACACGTCCGTGACAGCGTCTACGGTGGAGACCTTTCGGACGCGCTGACCGAACTCGAGGAGACCGAGGACATCGTCCAGTTCGAGAACGTGCTCGACGGTGCGCTGTTGGCGTTCGCCGACCGGCTCGCCAACCGCTATCCGACCTCGGTCTCTTCGGTCCTGTCGTACATCCTCGCCAAGGAGCGGGAAGTCGACAACATCCGAGCGATCGCACGTGCCCGGGAAGTCGATCTGCCGCCCGAGGAGATCGAAGCGGAGTTGATCACGTTATGAGCAAGGAAATCGCCGTGGTCGGCACGCCCGACTTCACGACCGGATTCCGGCTGGCGGGCGTCCGCAAAGCGATCGGTATCCCCAGCGACGAGATGGAATCGGAACTGGACGAGACTGTCGAAGAACTACTCGAAAGCGACGACGTCGGCATCCTCGTGATGTACGACGACGATCTGGAGTATCTCTCGCGAGGTATCCGCGAGGCGGTCCAGCGGAGCGTCGATCCGGTGTTGGTGACGCTCGGCGGCGGCGTCGAGAGCGGCAACCTGCGCGGACAGATCAAGCGAGCGATCGGTATCGACCTGATGGAGGGAGACGAACAGCAACTATGAGTCAGACAGAGACATCCGACGTCCGTGAAGACGGCGTCATCGAGAGCGTATCGGGCCCCGTCGTCACGGCGGACCTCGACGCCCGGATGAACGACGTGGTATACGTCGGTCACGAAGGGCTGATGGGCGAAGTGATCGAGATCGAAGGTGACGTGACGACGATCCAGGTGTACGAGGAGACCTCCGGCGTGTCGTCGGGCGAACCCGTCGAAACGACCGGTCAGCCGTTGACGGTTGACCTCGGACCCGGCATGCTGGACTCCATCTACGACGGCGTCCAGCGTCCGCTACAGGTCCTCGAAGAGAAGATGAACAGCGCCTTTCTCGACCGCGGGGTCGACGCCCCGGGGATCGACATGGAGACCGTCTGGGAGTTCACCCCCGAGGTCGAGCAGGGAGACACCGTCGAACCCGGCGACATCGTCGGGACCGTTCCGGAGACGCGGACCATCGACCACAAGGTGATGGTGCCGCCCGACTACGATGGCGGCGAGGTCGTCGAGGCCAACTCGGGCACCTTCACCGTCGACGAGCCGGTCGTCGAACTGGACAACGGCGAAGAAGTGACGATGCACCAGGAGTGGCCGGTCCGCCAGCAGCGCCCGGCCAACAGAAAGCAGACGCCGACCGAACCGCTCGTGTCAGGTCAGCGGATACTGGATGGGCTGTTCCCCATCGCAAAAGGCGGGACGGCCGCGATTCCGGGGCCGTTCGGCTCCGGGAAGTGCGTCACGCCGGACACGCCAGTCATGCTGGCCGACGGCGAACGCGTTCCTATCGAGGACCTATTCGATCGATTGGCTGGCGACCGGGCCGACGAGGACGGAGAGACGCTGGTCGAGGCCGAAGCAGAGATCCTGACCTTCGACGAGGCGGCCGGGGAGATCCGGCCGGCGACCACCTCGCACGTCTATCGCGGCTCGACCGATCGGGTCGTCCGCGTGCGGACGGCGAGCGGTCGTGAACTCGAGGTCACGCCGGCACACAAGCTGTTCCGGATGCGCGGCGATCTCCGGATCGAGGAGACGCCCGCGGGCTCGCTGTCGGTCGGCGACTCGCTGGTGATGCCGCGGCGGCTCGACGTGGACGGCGACGCGGTCGCGGTCGACCCCTACGAACTCGTTCCCGAGATTCGAGTCGCCGACGAGACAGTCGCGACGGAACTGCAGGGGGCCATCGAGGCCGCGGAAGTATCGAAGAAGTCGCTGGCGGAGGCGGTCGGCGTCTCCTACGACGTGTTCCTGAACTACGCGCTCGGTCGGACGCGGCCGCCGCTGTCGTTCGTTCGGGACGTGTGTGCGGAACTCGATGTCGAACGACCGACGGTCGACCGGGTCAAGCCCGGCAGCAACGGGAAGCCGGTCGCCGTTCCCGACGCGGTGACGCCCGCGTTCGCGGAGCTTCTGGGGCTTGTCCTCTCCGATGGGATGCTCACCGGGAAGACGGTCCGGTTCCACAACAACGACCCGCGGCTCCGCGAACGGTTCGCCGAGCTGGCCGACCGGTTGTTCGGCGTCGAAGTGAAGGAGACAGTCCACAACACCGTCGAGACGGTCGAGATCAACAGCGTCGTCGTGTCGTCGCTGCTCGCCGCGCTCGGCGTTCCCGAAACCGAGAAATCCCGGACTGCGACCGTTCCGGACGCGATCACGCGCGGAAGCGACGCGGTCGTCGCCGCGTTCCTTCGCGGGTACTACCTCGGCGACGGATCGTTCAGCGAGGGGACAGTCGAGATCGCCACGGCCAGCGGTGAGATGGCTTCGGGGCTGACCTACCTGCTCTCCCGCCTGGGCGTGCTCGCGCGTGTCCGGGACCGGAACGGTTCGACGCGGGTTACCGTCACCGGGGCGAACGAACTGGCGACGCTGCACGCGGCTCTCGATCGCGACGGCGTTCACGAGGACGTCGCGGCGATCGGGGCGTACGCCAGCGAGACCGTTGGCAACACCAACGTCGACACGGTCCCGGTCGGAGCCGACACGATGCTGGAGATCGCGGAGGCTGCGAACTACTCGGCGTACGCCGACGCCGGGATCGAGGTGACCAACTACACGAACCAGAGCCAGCAGCCGAGCAGTGACGCCCTCAAGCGCATCGAGTCGGTGCTGGTCGACGGCGGCCACGCGATCGGTGACCGGGTTGGGGCCGTCACCGAGATGCTCGATGACGTGTTCTTCGATCCGATCGTCGAGATCGAGACGATCGAGGACGAACAGACGGTCTACGACGTGACGGTGCCCGGCACGCAGAACTTCGTCGGCGGGCACGTTCCGAGCGTCCTGCACAACACGGTCACCCAGCACCAGCTCGCCAAGTGGGCCGACGCGGACATCGTCGTCTACGTCGGCTGTGGCGAGCGCGGCAACGAGATGACCGAGGTGATCGAGGACTTCCCCGAGCTGGAGGACCCGACGACGGGCAATCCGCTGATGGACCGGACGACGCTGATCGCCAATACCTCGAACATGCCGGTCGCTGCCCGAGAGTCCTCGGTGTACACCGGGATCACCATCGCGGAGTACTTCCGCGACATGGGCTACAACGTCGCGCTGATGGCCGACTCCACCTCGCGGTGGGCCGAGGCGATGCGGGAAATCTCCTCCCGGCTGGAGGAGATGCCCGGCGAGGAGGGGTATCCCGCCTATCTCGCCGCGCGACTGGCGGAGTTCTACGAGCGGGCCGGTTACGTCGAGAACATCAACGGAACCGAGGGTTCGATCTCGGTCATCGGCGCGGTTTCGCCCCCGGGCGGTGACTTCTCGGAGCCGGTCACCCAGAACACGCTGCGGATCGTCAAGACCTTCTGGGCGCTCGATGCCGACCTCGCCGAGCGACGACACTTCCCGGCGATCAACTGGAACGAGTCGTACTCGCTGTATCGCGACCAGCTCGATCCGTGGTTCGAGGAGAACGTCGAGGCCGACTGGTCCGAACAGCGCCAGTGGGCGATCGACACCTTAGACGAGGAGGCGGAACTCCAGGAGATCGTTCAGCTGGTCGGGAAAGACGCCTTGCCCGAAGACCAGCAACTCACGCTGGAAGTAGCCCGGTACTTGCGCGAGGCGTGGCTCCAGCAGAACGCGTTCCACGACGTCGACACCTACTGTGAGCCCGAGAAGACCTACCGTATCCTCGGGGCGATCAAGACGTTCAACGACGAGGCCTTCGACGCGCTCGATGCCGGCGTGCCGGTCGAGGAGATCAGTGATATCGAGTCACTGCCGAGGCTGAATCGCATCGGCGTCCAGGAGGACTACAACGCGTTCGTCGACGAACTCGAGGAAGACATCGCGAGCGAAATCCGGGAGATGTACTAACCATGCAGAAAGAATACAAGACGATCACGGAGATCAGCGGACCGCTGGTGTTCGCCGAGGTCGACGAGCCCGTTGGATACAACGAGATCGTCGAGATCGAGACACCGGACGGCCAGATCCGCCGCGGGCAGGTGCTCGAGACGACCAGCGACCACGTCGCCATCCAGGTCTTCGAAGGCACGGGTGGCATCGATCGGGAAGCGTCAGTTCGGTTCCTGGGCGAGACGATGAAGATGAAGCTGACCGAGGATCTGCTCGGGCGTGTCCTGGACGGGTCGGGCCAACCGATCGACGGCGGGCCGGAGATCGAACCGGACAAGCGCCAGGACATCGTCGGCGAGGCGATCAACCCCTATTCGCGAGAGTACCCCGCGGAGTTCATCCAGACGGGAGTCTCGGCGATCGACGGGATGAACACGCTCGTCCGCGGGCAGAAGCTCCCGATCTTCTCAAGTTCGGGCCAGCCACACAACGACCTGGCGCTGCAGATCGCCCGCCAGGCGACCGTGCCCGAAGAGGACACAGAGAGCGGCGAGTCGGAGTTCGCCGTCATCTTCGGCGCGATGGGGATCACCCAGGAGGAAGCAAACGAGTTCATGGACGACTTCGAGCGTACCGGCGCGCTCGAACGCAGCGTCGTCTTCATGAACCTCGCGGACGACCCCGCAA
>JBMCBU010000066.1:0-9346 GCA_048623335.1 Halapricum sp. | reverse complement strand
GACCGCGCCAAGCGACTCAACGAGGTCCACATCGAGAACCCCGAGACCGCCTACGAGGTCGTCGCCGAGTACATGTGCCGGCTCTACGACGCCGGGCTGGTCCATGGCGATCTCAGCGAGTACAACATCGTCTTCCAGGACGGCCAACTGGTGATCATCGACCTCGGGCAGGCCGTTACGAAACACCACCCCAATGCCGACGAGTTCCTCCAGCGGGACTGTGAAAACGTCGCCTCGTTTTTCGCCCGCCAGGGCATGGACGTGACCGGGGAGGGGTTGTACGAGTTCGTCGCGGGCGACGACTGATCGTTCACGGTTTCACAGCCACGTTACCAGCGGCTGGGAATCGCCGTGATCCCCTTTTATTGGGGGAGATAACTGACCACCGGAACAATGGTTTCAGTAGACGAGACGATCTGTACGGGTTGTCAGGTGTGCGTGTCAGTCGCACCGGAAACGTTCGAGATGGACGGCGCCGTGGCGACGGCCGTCAGCGACGAGGTCACGCCGGAAGCCGAGCAGGCCGCCGAGCAGTGCCCGGTCGACGCGATCTCGCTCTAGGATCGCGACAGTCTTTCTGCGGCCGTCCAGGAAGGATCGGTAGCCGGTGGCTCGACCCGTTCGCCGTCGACGTAGACGCCGTTTCCCTCCCGCACTCGTCCGACGATTGACGCAGGCGTCCCGCGTGCTTCCAGCGCGGAGACGACGTCGCCAGCGTCCCCTGGATCGACTGCGATCAGTAGTGTCCCGCAACTGGTCACGTGCCACGGATCGACGTCGATGGCCGCACAGACCGCCTCGACACCGTCGGCCGTCGGAACGGCCTCGGAATCGATCTCGAAGCGAACGCCCGCCCCGTCGGCCATCTCGTTCAGGCCGCCGGCGATGCCGCCCTCCGTCGCGTCGTGCATCGCGGTGACCTCGCCGGCGCGGTGGGCCACGAGCGCGTCTTCGACCGCCGGGATGTCGGCGACGCGCTCCTGTGCGACCGCGACCGTCTCGGGGTCGAGACCGAGCCGCCCGGGATACAGCGTCGCGAACAGCCCCGCGACCTCCGCGGCCGGGCCAGTCGAGACCACGAGCGCGTCGCCGGGCCGTGCGCCGTCCGGGCGGGTCACCTCGTCCGAATCACCGACGCCGAACCCAGTGGCTGAACCGATCCAGGAACTCTCGGCACCCGGATAACGCCCGACGTGTGTCGCCGTCACGCCGACGCCCAGGTGACTCGCGTAAGTGTCGATCCCCCGCCAGACGGCCGCCAGATCGTCCGGATCATAGTCCGACGGCAGCGCCAGACCGAGCGCCAGGTGACTGGGTGCGATCCCCGAGACCGCCACGTCCGAGAGCACGATATCGATCGCCAGTCGGCCGGCGCGTTCGAGGCCCAGCGCCGGCAGGACCGACAGCGGATCGGTCGCGGCGACGACCGCCTGTCCGCCGAGTTCGAGGACGCCGAAGTCGATGCCCGCCGTCGGGCCGAGCGCGACCGCCTCGCGGTCTGCACCCAGCTTCGGGGCGATCACCCGCTCGAAGAACTCGGCGTCGATTTTTCCGAGATCTGTCATTTGTTCCCCTCCGTATCGGGACCCGATCGTGAGTCCGCCAGGACCGTCACGTCACCGGGATCGACGATCAGCCGAACGTCTCCCGCCGGCGGTTCATCGGCGTCGGTTTTGACCAGCAACTGCCGGCCCTGCCACCCGCAGTGGACGCGATAGGCGTCGCCCACGAACTCGACCGTCTCGACGGTCGCAGCGAGTGTGATCGGGTCGTTCGGGCTGTCCTGCGGGGGTGTCTCGGTTTCGACGATGGATATCGACTCGGGACGGATCGATAGCGTCACCTCCTGCTGTAGCCGGGTGGCACCCGTCACGGAAACGGTGTGCGTCGATTCGGCGGCCGAGTCGAGCGCAACTCGCGGCGGATCACTCGAGACGACGACACCCTCGAGGAGGTTGTTGTCGCCGATGAACTCGGCGACGAACCGGGTCGCCGGCTCGCGATAGATCGACTCCGGGGGGCCGACTTGCTCGACGCGACCGTCCGCGATCACGGCCACGCGGTCGGAGATCGCCAGCGCCTCGGACTGGTCGTGGGTGACATAGACCGTCGTGATATCGAGTTCCTGTTGAATCTCCCGGATCACGACGCGCAACCGCTCCCGGAGACGGGCGTCCAGTGCCGAAAGCGGTTCGTCCAACAGCAGGACGTCCGGACCGGGCGCGAGCGCACGGGCCAGCGCGATCCGCTGTTGTTGTCCGCCCGATAGTTCTTCGGGGTCGCGATCGCCCATCCCGTCCATGTCCAGGAGTTCAAGTAGTTCGGTGACGCGGTCAGCAGTCGTGGTGTCGCCCGGCGGATCACGGTAGCGCAGGCCGTAGGCGACGTTCTCGCGGACGCTCATGTGTGGAAACAAAGCGTAGTTCTGGAAGACGATCCCGACGTGGCGATCCTCGGGTGGCACGCCCGCGACGTCCTCACTATCGATCTCGACGGTGCCGACGTCGGGTGACTCGAATCCGGCGATCGTCCGCAGCGTCGTGGTCTTGCCACAGCCCGAGGGCCCGACCAGCGTGAAGAACTCGCCCGCCTCGATCGACAGCGAAACGTCCTCCAGCGCAGAAACGCCACCGAAGGCGACCGAAACGTCACGGAGCGTGACGTCACTCACGGTTCCCACCGCCCACCGAGTCGGTCGATGACGGCGAAACTGAGGGCCGTCACCGCGAGCAGGACAGTCCCCATGGCTGTCGCCGGGCCGAGGTTGGGGCCGAGCGAGCGCGTCCCGACGTACCGTTCGAGCGCGACCGGCATCGTGTAACTGTCGACGCCCTCTGCGAGTAAGACCGTCGAATCGAACTCGCCGATGCTGATCGCGAAGGCGAACGCCGCTCCCGCCAGCAGCGCCGGCGCGATCAGCGGGAGTTCGATCTCGAGTAACGCCCGAAGTCGCGTCGCGCCGAGCGAGCGGGCGACCTCCCGAAGTCGCGGATCCAGTCCACCCAGCGCGGGCGCGACGTTACGCGTCACGAACGGGTAGGCCGCCGCGGCGTGGGCGAAGACGATCGCCACAGGTCCGGTCACGACCAGTCGGTGGCCCGCGATCGTCGTCCCGAAGACGAACGTCAAGAGGAGTCCGACGCCGACGACGATCCCGCTGACCGCAAGCGGCGCGGTCAGGATCGCCTCGGCGAGTCGGCTCCCGCGACCGCCACGTGTCGCGACGAGAGCGACGACAAGTCCCATCGGGATCGCAAGAAGCAGCGTCCCTGCCCCGAAAATCAGCGAGTTACTCACGGCCGGCAGCGGTCGGACGGTCCCGGCGGCCCCGGAAGACTGACGGGCCAGCAGGAACTCGTAGTAGGCGGTCGTGAACGCCCCGTTCGGATCCGTGACGCTCTCGAGGAGGAGGCTGACGAGCGGTCCGACGATGATCACTGCGACGACGGCCACGTAGCCAGCGATCGCCAGCCGCCGGGGATCGACGAGCGCTCGCCAGCCGATACCCAGTCGCTCGCGCGGCAACGACTGGCCAGCACCGCGAGTCGTGACCTGCCTGTTCTCGTAGCGCAGATAGACGTAGATGAAAAGCAGCGAAACGAACGTCTCCAGCGTCGCGAGCGTCGCGGCCTCCCCGAGTGCCAGCGACTGGACGCGGGCGTAGATCCACACCTCGACGGTCGCCAGATCGAGCCCCCCGAGCGTCAGCACGATCGGGAACGACATGAACGTGAACACGAACGTCAGGACGGCCCCGGTGAGGATCGCCGGCAACAGAACCGGCAGGACGACGTCCAGAAAGGCCCGAAATCTGGACGCACCGAGCGAGCGGGCGCTTTCGACCTGCCGGCGGTCGACGCCCTCCCAGGCGGTCGCGACCAGCCGGGTCACCAGCGGCGCGTTGTAGAAGGCGTGTGCGATGACGATGATCTGCAGGGTGCCCAGCAGTTCGATCGGACCGAGTCCGACCGCACCGAGCAGATCGTTGGCGACCCCGCGACGGCTGAACATCGCGCGAAAGCCGACCGCGACCAGGATCGACGGCAACACGAACGGGACGAGCGTCAGCGACCGGATCGTCCGCCGGCCGCGAAAGTCATAGCGAGCCAGCAGGTACGCACCCGGCAGTCCAAGCAGGACGCTCGCGACCGTCGACAGCGCGGCCTGATAGGCCGTGAAGCCGAACAGGCCGAGTCTGACAGAAGGGAACCCGGACGTCGTCCAGTCGGCGACCCCGGCCGGAACACCCAGGGGATCGACGAACAGGTGGTGGGCGACGCCAGTGTAGAAGGGATCAGTCAGGACAGTCCGGATCGGCTCGATGGTGAACTGACCGCCGTCACGGACGGCCGTGATCAGGACGTGACCGACCGGGTAGTAGAAGACGACCACCAAGACCGCGATGGTGGCGACGACGCCGACCGGAAGCGCGAGGCGCTGAAGCGCTCGGGAGTAGGTAGCAGTCATCGCTCGAAGGGGAGATCATACTGCAGACGGCCGATGCCGGACGCCCTGTCCACGACTCGGGCGGCGATCACTGACCGACGATCTGGCGGGCCCACTGGTCGATCCATTCGTCGACGTTGCCCTGCAGTTCCTCGTAGGTGTGCGTGACGGTTTCGGGCGGCTCGTAGGCGTACTCGGAGAACTCCTCGCCGGGGTCGGCGTCCTCGACGGCCGGAAACTGGACGTTCCGGACGGCGATCTCCGCCTGGTGTTCGGGCTGAAGGATGAAGTCCATGAACTCCAGCGCGAGGTCGGCGGCGTCGGAGTCGGCGAACCGGACCATCGCCTCGGGGTTGGCGTATCCCTGGTCCTCGATGAAGCCGACCTGGTGGCGGGACGTGTCCACGTCATCGCCGTGGTAGTACACCTGGTCGGTCGAGTAAGAGACGACCATCGGGGCCTCTTCTTCCAGATAGGCGTTGTAGGCAGGCTCCCAGTCATCGAGGATCTGGACGCCGTTGTCGTCGAGGTCTCGCCAGTAGTCGAGATACGCGTCTTCTCCCCGGTTGGCGACCGTCCACAGCAGGAACGCCCGGCCGGGATCGGACTGCTGGGCGTTCTGGGTGATCAGCGCGTCCTCGTATGCAGGCTCAAGTAGGTCGTCGAACGTCTCCGGCGGATCGACCTCCTCTTCGTCGTAGACGAGGCTGATGTAGCCCGTGTCGTAGGTGATCGCTCGTCCCTCGGGGTCGATCTCCAGGTCCGGCGTTATCGCGTCCGCGCGGTCGAGATCCGGCCGGGATTCCAGAAACAGCTCGGCGTCGAGTTCGTTCTCGGCACGGACCAGTTCGGCCGTGTTCAGCCCGACGTACACGTCGGCGCCCACGTCCGAACCCTGCTGTTTCTGGAGGACGTACTGGTTGAGCCCGTTCTCCGGCACCGAAAATTCGAGGGTCACGTCGTCGTGTTCGTCCTCGAACGCCGACTTGAGGTAGTTGCCAGCCGTGTCTTCGCCGGTGAACGACGAGTACGTAGCGACCGTGAGCGTCTGCTCGGAATCGCCAGTTGTCGTCGTCCCGTTCTGCTCGTCGCCGCCGGCACAGCCCGCCAGCGCGACGACTGATCCGGCACCCGCGGTCTTGAGAAACGTTCGACGTCTCATTACCCGGTTGTTGTACCGAGTGGTATTAAGCGACACGCAACCGTATCGGTGAGGGGCAAGGCGCGCGAACGGACGAGAACCGAGAAGGCGGGACTACGAATCGAACTCTTGGAGCGTCTCGTAGGCCCTGGTCGCGTACATCAACGCCGGGCCACCGCCCATGACGACGGCGATCTCGAGAGCTTCGACGATTTCCTGCTCGGTCGCGCCCGCCGCCAGGGCGGCGTCGAGGTGCCAGACGATACAGTCCTCACACCGCAGCGTGACGCCCAGCGACAGCGACATCAGTTCCTTCGTCTTCGCATCGAGCGCGCCGTCGTCCTCGGCTGAATGGACGAATCCCAGGAACGACTCGACCGAGGTCGCCTCGCCGGCGAATGCCTGTACGTTTTGCTTCTTTGCTGCGACTTCATCCTCTGGAGATGCCATATCCGATTTTCCAGATGTGCGCCGGGACAATAAGCGTATTTATAAATGGTTTTCAATGCAAGAATTGCCGGTTGCGGCATCGGGCTTACAGTGGGAGCGAGGCGAAAGCCCACCCGTTCACAGTCGGATAGGGCGACGCCGACAACTGGGAGCGCATCCACGCTCGTAGCCACGGCCGGGGTTAGCCCGGGAGGATGTCAGAGCTGCTTGTTCCACTCGTCGGTGTCGAACTGTTCGTCGGCGAGTTCGCGGGCGTCCGCGAGAACCTCATCGGACAGGTCACCCTCGGTGACGTCATAGCGGTCGGCCGCCGTGTCGATCATCGCGTCGACGACTTCGCCCCGGCTGGCGTCGACGTGATCGCTGATGCGGGCGACCCGCTTCTCGGCGGACGTGATCGCCTTGTCCGAGACTTTCTCCTCGCCGATGCGAAGCACGCGCAGCATCTCGGCGATGTCCAGTTCGTAGCTCATCGTCGTGTGATGTAAGACGGCGTCGTCAGTCCGAAGCTGGGCGGCACCGCCGACCTTGCCCTCGGGGTGGGCGATGTCGTTCAGCGGCTCGTGGCGGACGTCCAGCCCGAGTCCGCGGAGCGCGTCGATAGTGAACTGGTCGAGTTCGGCGTAACTGGCCTCGACGTCGCCGGAGACGGCCTCTCGTGGGAGATACAGCGAGTAGGTGATCACCGAACCCGGCTCGACGTACATCGCGCCACCGCCGGTGATCCGGCGGACGACGTCGACGTCGTGTTCGTCGACGTAGTCGGTCGCGACCTCGTCGGCGTAGGCCTGAAAGCGTCCCAGCGGGACGGCCGGGCTCTCGCGGTACCAAAAGCGCAGCGTCGGTTCGATCTCACCCGCCGCCAATCGGTCGACCAGGACGCGTTCGAGCGCCTGCTGGACCACCTCTCGATACGTCCCGGAATCGATAACGCGGAGATTCACGCGTCGATCGCCTCCAGCGTCGCCTCGACGAGGTGGTCGACGTCGAAGCCGATCAACCGTGCGTCGACGGCATCGATCTCCTCGCGGAGCGTCTCGCGATCGACGTCGAAAGGGTGGCCCTCGATCGCGGCTTCCAGTTCGGCCCGCGCCTCGGGCGGTTCCAGGAAGAAATCACCTGTCACTCGGGCGGATTCGATTCGGTCGGTACCCGAGACGGTCACCTCGACGAGTTTGCCGTCCGGCACCTTGACTGATGCATTTCGATCCATAGCGGGAAAACGTGTGGAACGCGTTTCTGCGTGTCGGTCTCTGACCGAAGGGATCAACGTCTCTATGCCGACGCCGTCGCGAACGCCTCGTCCTCGACGGTGACGTCGGCGTGCAGTTCCTCTCGAAGTGCGGTGTGGACGTGACAGAACTGCTCGCCCAGTTCGGCCAGTGCGTCGGGATCCTCGAGGGCTGCCTCGACCTTCAGCGTGAAGCTGATCGATTCGAGGTTGTCGTTGTCGGTCAGGTCGGCCTCGGCCTCGACCTCCATGCGGCCGAGGTCGTCGTATCCGGACTTGCGTGCACCCATCCGAACCGCGGGCAGGAAACACGCCGCGTAGTCCGCGACAAGCACCGAGTTCGGATCGGGACCGGTCTCGTTCATCGGGTCGATCCCGACCGCGAAGTCGCCGATGACGCTCTCTGTATCGAAGCCGTCCTCGTTCGTCGTCGTCAGGCTGATGTCTGGCATGTCTGTATTGTACAGAATTCACCATACAGTAAAAGGCTTTGCGAATCGAGCGTGCACAAAATAGCCTGCTGAAGGCGAATCGTCATCGAAAACCATCATAGATGACGGCAAGTGATCGAGGTGTCGATCACAGGGACAGCAGTCGTCGAGTGTGTCTATCGGGTGTGGATGGCCTCGCCGGCGGCATCGGCAGCGGCTTCCATGATCGCCTCGGAAACCGTCGGGTGCGTGTGAACGGTCCCGGCCAGTTCCTCGATGGAGAGACCGTGCTCGACGGCCAGCGCGACTTCGCCGATTAGTTCCGAGGCCTCCGGTGCGACGATCTGGGCACCGAGCACGGTGCCGGTCGGTTCGTCGGCGACGATCCGGACGAATCCTTCGGGCGCTTCGACGGTCAACGCGCGGCCGTTACCCTTCAGTGGCATCTGCCCGACGGCCGGCGTATAGCCGGCCTTTTCGGCGTCCTCGCGGGTCAGTCCGACCGTCGCGACCTCCGGGTCAGTGAACACAGCTGCGGGCATCGCGGCGTGATCGAGCGCGGCGGGTTCGCCGGCGATCGCGGCCGCGGCGACCTCGCCCTCGTGGCTGGCCTTGTGCGCGAGCATCGGTTCTCCCGCCACGTCGCCGATGGCGAAGACGTGATCGAGCGCGGTGCGGCCCTGCATGTCGGTCGGAATCACGCCGTTCTCGTCGGGTTCGATCCCCAGCGCGTCGAGCCCGACCGTGTCGGTGACCGGCTCTCGACCGGGAACCGAAAGGATCGCGTCGGCAGCGAGTTCGGCCGTCGCGCCGTCTTCGTCCTCGGTCGTGACGACGACGCCGTCGTCGTCGGCTTCCCAGTCGGCGGCGAGTTCGCCAAAGCGGAACTCGATCCCGAGATCACTCGCGCGCTCGCGGACCACCCGAGAGATGTCGTCCTCGTACATCGGCAACACGTCATCGAGCATCTCGACGACCGTGACGTCCGTTCCGAGTTTCGCGAAGACCGTCGACAGTTCCATCCCGATGTAGCCCGCGCCGACGACGACCAGCGAATCCGGGACCTCCGCGAGGTCGAGCGCGTCCCGGGAATCGAGGATATACTCGCCGTCCGGCTCGAACCCAGGGATCTCGAGGACCCGACTGCCGGTCGCGACGATCGCGTACTCGAAGGCCAGGGTCTCGGTCTCTCCGTCGGTCTCGACCTCGGCGACGTGCTCGTCGACGAATCGGGCGGTTCCATCCACCAGCGTGACGCCGGCGGCGCGACAGAGGTTCTCGACGCCACCGGTGAGCTGATCGACCACGTCGTCTTTCCAGTCGACGAGTTGTGCGAACTCGACCTCGACGTCCGCAGTGATGCCGAGGTTCTCGGCGTGCTGGACCTCGTGGGCGAGGTCGCTGCCGTGGATGAGCGCCTTCGAGGGGATGCACCCGTAGTTCAGACAGGTCCCGCCGTAGGCGTCCCGTTCGACGAGCGTGACCCCCAGTCCGAGCTGGGCGGCCCGGATCGCCGCGACGTACCCGCCGGGTCCGGCCCCGACGATCAGCACTTCCGTCGCGTCGTCGGCCTCGCTTGGATCGACCGACGCGTCCCCGACCCGCGAGACGGCAGACGTCGGTTCGTCGCTCTCGCTCTCGTCGTCG
>JBMCBU010000065.1:0-9671 GCA_048623335.1 Halapricum sp. | reverse complement strand
AGATCGGCAACATCTGCAAGGAGTACGGCGTCGACGCCTACGAGGTCGCCGACGCGATCGCGCTCGACCACCGCATCGACGAACACTTCCTGCGCAGTGGCGTCGGTTGGGGGGGCAGCTGTTTCCCGAAAGACGTCAACGCGATCCGGGCGGCTGCCCGCGAGCGCGACTACGATCCCGTCCTGCTGGACGCCGCGGTCGAGGTCAACGACCACCAGCCCGAACGGATGCTGGAGCTGCTCGAGGAACACACCGACGTCGCCGGCAAGCGCGTGGCCGTGCTCGGGCTGGCGTTCAAGCCCGGCACCGACGACATCCGCTATACCCGCGCGGTCCCGATCATCGAGGGGCTGCGCGACCGGGATGCGGAGGTCGTCGCCTACGACCCCGTCGCCACCGACAACATGCGCGAGACGTACCCCGACCTCTCGTATGCAGACAGCGCCGCCGAGGCGCTCGACGGTGCCAGTGCGGCGATGGTCGTCACCGACTGGGACGAGTTCGCAGCCCTGGACGACGAGTTCGACACGATGGAAGACCCAGTCGTGATCGACGGCCGCCGGGTCATCGAGCGCCGTGATGGCCTCGCCTACGAAGGCCTGACCTGGTGACTCGCGTTCGGCTCGCCCGACAGCATCTACCACGGGGCGAGTCTCTGCCCGAACGTCAACTGTCCCGGATGATCCGGCTCATCGTGATTATGTACCGATTTACCGGTCTGACCGCCCAACGACGGGCGGTCGATCCGGAACAGACGTACAGTAATCACTATCAGTCGAGACGATCGAGCGACCCATACAGCTCCTCGTTCTGGGTGGCGCCCTCTCCAGGAGTGGCAGACAGACTGACAATTTATCCGTCTCGACGACGTACACGTGTCTACCGATGGGATCTGGCTTCGGGCCGGAAGACGTCGTCAATCGACGCGTCAACAGGCACGTGAAGGAGTTGCTCCCGGCCCAGGTCTCCCCGCAGAAAGATTACTTGCTCGAGGGTCAGCGATGGCTGGCGTCGGAGACCCTTCCGGGCGACGCGGACCGATGTCTGTGCCTCCTGAAGGGTTTCGTCGGGCAACGCGGCCAGTTCGAGATCCACATCAAGCGCGTCTTCGACCGGGAGAATGAGAGCAATCGTAACGACACATCGGCGCGGCCACACGAGAGTACGGCCGATCCGGAAGCATCCTACAACGATCACTACGATGGTGAATGGTACATCGAGAACACGATTACGCGCAAGGGCACGGGCTCGCTGTCGCCGTTCACGTACCTGGTGAAATCGGACGTCGAGCTGCTGGGCGACGTGGAGACGGATCGCGCTCGCGTCGCCTGGACGGAACTCGGCGACGATCCGATCTACGGCGGGCGGGAAGCACAGGCAGCAGTGCTCCTCACCGAAAAGATGAGTCACTTGCGGGCACGCGAGCGTGGTAAGGGGATGGATCACTCCGGTTCGCTGAGTCGTCTCGGATCACTGTCGAACGTCATCGACACCGGTCGGCAGTTGCGAACCGACTGGGAGGCGATCGACGAACTGCTCGGGCCCGATGCGGACACCATCGCCGCGACCACCGGCTTCGACGCGCTCGAATCGCGCGAGAAATACCTCGAAGCCGAACGGCTGGGCATCGACTTCCTCGCTGCGGACATCGAAGACCTGCAGGTAGCGAAAGACAGACGCGAGCCGAGGCAAAGCCGCTCGTCGGACGCCGATCGACCTGCCTGGAAGACACCACCCGCGGAGTTGAGCATCGACGAAACCAAGAGAGAACTCCGGAAAATTCAGCGAAAGCTCCGCCAGATGAAACGGACGTTCGGCGATGAGAACTCCTCAGAGTGACGTGCCTGCACACGCGATCAATCGAGCGGCTGTGCCGCGTCCTGTTCGAGCAGCGGCTCCGCGTTCGCCTCCGGTAACGTCACGACGTCGTCCGCGGAGAGATCGTATTCACGCTGGTCGACGCCCAGGATCGCCCCGACGTCTGCGGTAATGCGAATCGTCCGCCGGTCGACGACCTCCGCGTTTCGGTCGATGTCGGCGGGCTGCGCCTGTGTCGGTTGTTCGGCCCGCGTACTGCCGCCGTCGTTCATCACGTCCGCCGCCGGCACCGTTTCGTCGCCGGCTGGCGATCCATCGGTTCCCGTCCGAGCCTCCTCCTCGACGGGCTGTGGCGGCTCGCGAGCCGGTCCCTCGGACTCCGCCGACACGCCAGGGGGACTCCGTTCTGCGGGACCCCCCCGCTGGCGCTGTCCGGACGCGTCCGAACCGGCACTCGTTTGATCGGGAGACTCGGCGGTGGGGGCCGGCTGATCCGAACCCGACCTGGCGTCAGCGGGCAAGTCCCCGGCGATCTTCTCGAGGACGTGCTCGCGGTTTTCCTCGATGTCGGCGACGAGTTGTTCGAACATCTCCTGTTCCTCTGCGGTGAGACCGCCGTCGTCGATCGGCGACCCGTGGGCCGCGAGCGACGCGTTCTTGACGATCTTGGCCACGCGGCGCTTGTGGATCGCCTCGACAGTCTGTTCGGCTGTCTCGATCTCGTCGGATAGCCGGCCGACCTCGGGATCGTTCCAGGGATCGTCGGCTCGCTCGGCGGCCCGGTCGCGCGCGTCGCGCAACTGCTGAATGTATTCGCTGGCCTCGGTATAAAACGAGTCGCGAAGCTGTTGGAGGCTGTCAGTCTGACGTTCGCGACTCTTGACCGTCTGTAGTTCGTCGAGGTCCATGCTATTCTTGGCCCTTCTCGGCGTGGCCCCTGGCCATGAGGAACACACCGAGGTACTCCGGAACGGAATGCACTCCCTCCGTGAACGTAAAGCTATCGCCGTGGAGCTGGCCCGCCACGTCCTCGGTCACTTCGACGGTGATGTCGTGGCCGACAAACGTCTCGGGCACGGCATCGACCAGCGGGTCGAACGCGGCCAGTTCGTCGCGAGCGATCCGTCTGACCGCCAGCCCGCTCCCGCCGTGGAGACTGCCCGGTAGACGGATCAGCCGGTTCGTGTCGGTCGTGACCGGCTCGTCGATCGGCGCGTTGTCCTGCTCGACGACTTCTCCAAGCAGCGCCTTCGCGACCGAGACGAACGCCGGGTGAATGTCGACGTTCCCCCCGCGAAGCTGATCGGTGTTCGCTCTCATCGCCCGGAGTGCGGCCTTTGCCTTCCCGTCGCCGATCCCCTCGTACTCGGTCAGCCGGTCTACTGCCGCGGATTCATCGATCGAGAGCAGTTCCTCGACGGTAGCGACGATGTACTCGTGTGCACGCTCGCTCCATCCCCCCTCGGTCGCCAGGGTTCGCTTGTGGGCGGGGCTGCGCCGGCCTGCCGTTCCGCCGACGGCCTCCGCGTCGACTAAGCTGTCGAACTCCAGCCCGATCCCGCGGACGTAGTCGACGACCTCCCGTCGTGACTCCCGGTCGAGCGTTTGTACGCCCTGGTCGCGGACGTGGACGTGATATCCGCGCCCGCCCGAGAAGACGACCGTCAACTCCTCGAAGCCGAAGTCGTTCTCCAGAAAATCCAGCAGACGGCGCAGGGCGTCCTTGCACGCGTCCAGCATCTCGGCGTAGGTGTCCTCACCGGGCGTGACCGACGGGAGGTGGTCGGCGTCGAGGTCGAAGATCAGGTCCGAGGACCGCCAGCCCTTCTGGCTCATCGACGAGGCGCTCGGATCGTCGTATCGTCCGGCGGAGAAGTAGACGTGCCGTGGGCGCTCGCGCGCGAGAAAGTCCCCGATAGAGCCGAGATCGAGCAGCGATCGGTGGCGCACCATCGTGGTTCCAGGACCGGACGTCCAGGGAATATACCCCCACTCGCGCTGGCTCGCGTCCGGCGGCGGCGTCAACTCGGCCCGCCGGTAGTGGTCGCCGAACCGACCTCGGAGATACGCGCGCGTCCGTTCTTCCATCGACTCACTGTTTGCGAACTCGCGGATAAAGCGTTTTCCTCTCCGCCAGCGACACCGGACAATCGGCGATCAGCGACCGAGCAACCGCGAGAGCCGATCAGTGATCGAGTCGGCGTCACCGAGTTTCAGGTAGTATGCGTCGCCGCCGTCCTCGTAGTAATCGTCGATCCGCCGCTGGATCTCGAAGCCGATGTGCCGATAAAAGGAGATCGCTTCCGCGTTGGTCGTCCGGGCGTGACAGGTTACCGTGCTGTAGTCCTCGGCGACTCGTGCGATGAGCCGCTTTCCGAAGCCTTCGTCACGGTACTGTTTGTCGACAGCCAGAAAGAGCATGTATCCGTCGCGCCGCACCGCCGCGAAGCCGATGAGTTTCGTCCGCCGCGCCCGGTTGAGATAGACATAGACTTTCGACCGGCGGTAGGCGTTCTCGAAGAACCGCCGCCGCTGGCGTAGTACGCCCTCAGAGCGACGGATCCGCTCTTTGAGCTCCCACGCCTCGTCGACGTATTCGTCGCTACCGCGGTCGACGATTAGCGTATCGACGTTGATACTCACTGGCGGACAGTAGCGCCGACGCAAATATAATTTTTCCGCCCTGTTCGCGGCGTGAGGGCTGTCACGCAGTATGTTCGACGGCCTCGAGTACCTCGTCGTAGTCCGGTTCGACGCCGGGGTCATCGCTGACCCACGCGTACTGAATTACCCCATCCTCGTCGAGGACGAACACCGAGCGCTTCGCGACGTCGTAGACACCCAGGTCGTCGAAGTCCATCGACACGTCGTACGCGTCGACGAGTTCCTTCTCGGCGTCGCTGATCAGATCGAACGCCAGCCCGAGTTTCTCGCGAAACTCGTTGAGCGCGAACGGCGAATCGACGCTGATGCCGTAGACGGTGGCTCCGGCGTCCTCGAACGCTTCGAGATCGTCCTGGAAGGCGTTCATCTCGTGGGTACAGACGCTGGTGAACGCGCCCGGGAAGAACGCCAGCACGAGCGGCGCGTCCTCGAGGTGTTCGGACAGTGTGAACGAGCCGATATCGCCGTTCGCGAGCGGTGCGGTGAAGTCTGGTGCCGTGTCGCCATCTGAGACCATAGCGAACGTCGGTACGGCCGCCAGCCGCAAGACTGTGCCGTCCCCGGAGAATTTCGATCGTCGAAGCCGTCCGTCGCAGTACAGCGTCTGTGTCCGGGGAGCAGCCCCGGTCTCACGGTATGGCGTCTAGCAAAAAGCCTATAATAGCCAGCAAGCAAAGGGCAGGTAGAGATGCTCAGTTCAGTCCTACAGGTCCCAGGAATCCCGGGTGGTCCGGAAGTGTTGCTGCTGTTGTTGCTCGTGGTGCTGCTGTTCGGCGCGAACAAGATTCCGAAACTCGCCCGCTCGTCGGGGCAGGCGATCGGTGAGTTCCAGAAAGGGCGCGAACAGGTCGAGCAGGAACTCGAAGAGATGAAAGAGGGCGGAACCACGGACACGGAAGCAGACGAAGAAGAGACCGAGTTCGGAACCGAATCCGACGTCGAGCCCGAGACCGAATCGTCGTTCGACAGCGACACCGAGAAATAACGTCCGTCGTTTTCTGCCGTCGTTGGAGTTTCCGTTTCGTCACGGGACAACCGTCCGTGTCGTGTCACCTACCCCGCCCCCTCTCTCGGTCGCTGAAGCGACCTCGGTCCGTGAGGGCAGGGCTTGCACCTTGCGGGCCCGCCCCGGCCGAGACTTCTGCCCGACCGGAATTATTATACGGTTGTGTCGGTCGAAATGAAAACATTTCGAAATCACGGCCGGCCATGGCGACAACAAGTGTTCAACGCTGAGAGATGGTCCCTCCCGGTCGGCCAGCTGTCGGGCCTCGATGGCGGGGCTTCCGCCTCGAATCGCTCGGGGGCCCGTAAGGACTCGTTCACTGCGAGCAGACGATCCGTCCCTCCGGTGCACCGATGTCGTCAGCGACGACCGCACACTTCACGATAAACAGGAAATACATGTTTGCCTCGGACTCGCTGAACAGTTCGTAGTTGCCCTGGCCCTTGCTGATGACTACATCGGCGTCACGAAGGCGGCGTTCAAACGCCGGGGAGACGGTGCCGACGCCGTCCGAGCCCCGGGTGCGAACTGTGCTGACCTCGCCGATACCGGCGGTCTGTGCGTCCCTGAACAGTGCGTCGTTGAGGAACGGCTGGTCTTTCACGACGACCTCGACAGTGGCATCCAATTCGCCGACCAACAGGCGGTCGAGCACGATCTCGCCGGCGTTGTCCGCCAGATAGAGCACGTTCTCGGCGCTTTCGAGATCGGTCCGCAACGTGTCGAGGTGGTCGATCGCAAACGGCTGTTCGAGGACGTCTTCGACAGTTTCCTCGATATCGATCTCGTGTCCGGGACCGACGTCGATGATGTTCCCGGCGATGGCGAGCCTGACTGCGGTCTCGAAGCGATCGTCCGCCCGTTCGAGTCGACGCTCGAACGCCGGTAGCAACTTCTGGACCTCCTCGTTTGCGATCTCCTTGGTTTCGGCGAACGGATCGTCCGATTTCGTTTCTTCGCGCACGACCTGCTGTACGCGACTCGCCAGCGCCATCGGCGTCTCATCGAAGCGCATCTCGCTGATCGCGTCCGCGGCCTGCTTGAGGACCTGTTTCTGTGTCTGTTCGCTCGCCCCGGTCCGTCGTGCGGCGTCGATCGCCTGCCGTAACACACACGGTCCGCAATCGAGATGTGCGTCCATACCAGATCATGCTGGAACAGGAGCATAACTGGTGCGGATCGCCGTGACGTACCTGGGGGTCACGCCCCGAGGCACTCGGCCTGTTTCTCTGTAGACACGTACTGTCCCGACCGCCCTCGAGTAGTCGATGCGGAACAGACAGCTTCTAGCCCGCGGCGAGAGGGCGTGGCCCGGTCGTCGTCGGTTCTCCGCCAGCCCCAGTCGAATACTCTTTACGCTCGCCCGTCGTGGACTCTTCCATGCCCGCGGGCGCCAGCTTCAGCCAGCAACTCGAATCGCAGACTGACGCGTATCTCGACTGTTTCAAGGCGTGCATCGATCTCCTGCCGGAACTGCTCGATCAGTACGTCGCCGGCGAAGACTACAGCGAAACCATCGAGGAGATCGAGGATCTCGAAAGTGCGTGTGACGACCGCAACCTGGAGATCGTCGCGATGATCACCAACGCCGACCCCATCGATATGGGGAAACTCAACACACGCATCAACTACAACCAGTCGGCACTGGTCGAGTTCTACCGTACTGTCGACGTCGTCGTCAACGTCACCGAGCGGATCGCCCACGAACTCGACATGATGCGACCGCCCCACGACAACGAGTGTTTCGAAGGGCTTCGAGAGATGGCTTCCGAGGTCGCTGAGACGACGGACGTGCTCGAAGACGTCATCGAGCGGTTCGTCCACGACCTCGGTACGTACGAGGCCTCCGATTCACTCACCGAGGAGATACAGGCCATCCGAGACATGGAGAGCCGGTGTGACGAGATCCGCAACGACGTTATCGCGACGGCATTTCGGGACGACACCATCGACCAGCCGTTGATGTATCGGGAGTTCGCGATACTCTTCGACGACCTCGCCAACCAGATGGAAGACATCACCGAGGAGATCATCATCGTCGCCAGCAACGCGCCCGGGATCGTCGCCGAAGAAGGGCCCGACACGTAGCGCCACCGTCGTCAGCGAGTGACTATGCGCCGTCTGCGGTCGCGAGACGATGTGCTTAAATGACCGACCACAGTATGAACGCTCAATGACGACACTCTACGATGTCCCCGCGGAGGACCTCATCGAGGCCGTCGCGGAACGACTGGTCGACGACGGCGACGTCGAGGCACCGGACTGGATCGAGTTCACGACCACGGGCGTCGACCGCGAACTCCCGCCCGAGCAGGACGACTTCTGGCCGCGTCGCGCCGCCAGCCTGCTCCGGAAGGTCGCCGTCGACGGCCCCGTCGGCGTCGGCTCGCTCGCGACCGCCTACGGCAGCACGAAAGGCGGCTCCAACCGCTATCAGGTCCGACCTCCGAGTCAGAGCGACGGCTCGCGGAAGATCATCCGGACCGGACTCCAGCAGCTCGAAGACGCCGGCTACGTCGAGACGGAGGGCAACGACGGTCGCGTGGTCACCGCCGAAGGACGCAAGCTGCTCGACTCCGTCGCCGACGACCTGCTCGAAGAACTCGACCGGCCCGAACTCGAACGCTACGCCTGATCGCGAACACGCGGCTGTTTCTTCGCGCTGCGATAGCAGTCGTCCCAGCAACTGCGCGGTAGTCACGACTAGCAGTGATATAGTCACTCACGGAGATGTCTTCCGTCTTCGCCACTTACGCGACATCATGGCACCGTATACTCACCAGTATCGGATCGACGCCCCGTTCGACGAGGCGATCGACATCGTGACGGACGCGCTCGCAGAGGAAGGGTTCGGGGTCCTCTCTGATATCGACATGCAGGCCGCGTTCAAGCAGAAACTCGACAAGGCACATCCTCGATACCGGATCCTCGGGGCGTGCAATCCGCCCATCGCCTACGACGCGGTCGACGTGGAATTCGAGATCGGAGCGTTGTTGCCGTGTAACGTCGTCGTCTACGAGACGGACGGCACTGAGACGGGCGTGAGCGTCGCCAATCCGACACGGTTGCTTCCCGTCATCGACAACGACGATGTCGAACCGCTCGTCGAGGAAGTAAACACCAGAATCGAGAACGCTTTCGCAGCGATCCCGAACGCCAAACCCGTCTCGGCGTAAATCCAAAGAAATAGATACGTACAGGCGAACTACCGTCACTGATGGCGGACCACGACTTCCTCGAATCGGATTGGGACTACGCGATCGTGCTGGATGCGTGCCGGTACGACGTCTTCAGCGAGGTCTACGAGGAGTACCTCGAGGGCGATCTCGAAAAGCGGACGAGCGTCGCCTCCTCGACGCCGGAGTGGGCATCGAAGACGTTCACCGGCGAACACGATCTCGCGTACTTCTCGGGCAATCCCTTTATCAACGACCTGGGGATCCCACTCAACGAACTCAAATGGGGTGCCAGTTCCGGCTACGAGTGGACTGCCTCCGAACACATCACGAACATCATCGACGTCTGGCAGTCGGGCTGGGACGACGACCTTGAGACGGTGCCGCCGGACAGCCTCAACGAGGCCTTCTACGCCAACCGGGACGCCGTCGAGGCCGCCGAGCGGACGGTCATCCACTACATGCAACCCCACGCACCGTACCTCTCGCGGGGCAAAGGTCAGAAACTCAAGCAGATTCAGAAAGGGATCAAACGGCAGGGCACACGAGAGGACCACTCTGACGACGGCGCTCTCTCTTCGGCAGTCGGGGCGGTCCGCCAGAAAGTCGAAGGGACGCTCGACGGCGTCGAACTCGCCCAGAAGGTGGGACTGTGGCTGGAGCTGGGCCCGCGTGCGGTCCTGCAAGACGGGACCCGCGGCGCAGCGATGAAACTCTACGAGGAGAATCTCCGGATCGCGCTGGAGTCGGTCGCTGATCTCGTCGAAGACCTCGACGGCACGGTCGTCGTCACGGCCGATCACGGCGAGGCCTTCGGTGAAGAAGGGGTCTGGGAACACCACATCGAAACGCACATCCCGGCACTTGTCGAGGTTCCCTGGCTCGAAGTCGAAGGCGTCCGGTGACTGCTCTTTTCGGCTGTACGTTCGCACGAAGCGTCGACTCATCGTGGTCGCTGGTCGATGTCAGCCGCGTTGACGCCGACAAACGGCCGGATCTCCACCGGC
>JBMCBU010000064.1:0-9751 GCA_048623335.1 Halapricum sp. | reverse complement strand
GACGACGAAATCCAGGTTGCTGAGACCGACGACACTGAAACCAAAAGAGCGGAGACCGACAGCGAAGACGCAAGCGAGACGCCGGCTCGCACTGATCGGGAGACAGCAGACTCGAGTGACCTCGGGGAGACAGGGGACGACACTGGGGGGCAGACTGAGGCCGCTGAAGACCCATTCCAGCGTGGCGAGTACAACAAGGTCGTGCGCCTGCTCCAGAACCGGGAATTCCCCGTCGAGATCGAGGAGATCACCGTCGTCGCGCGCAGTGCGTACGGGATCGACCGGGACACGACACACGCGATCCTCAACGCGTTGATCGAGAGCGACATTCTCGAAGACCGGGGTGACGAACTCGTCCGCACCTGACCGTGATGACCGGGCCGCCGTTGCGAGCCTCGCCGTCCGTGACCGCAACCACTACACTACAGGGCGAGCAAGGGGAGACCATGCGCTGTGGTGAACTCGCCGAACGACTGGACGAGCGGTTGGAGATCGACGAGTACGCTGACGTCGACGCGAGTGCCAACGGGCTCCAGGTCGGCCCGGCCGACCGGGAAGTCGCACGGGTGGCCGTCACGGTCGACGCCGCCGTCTCGACGATCGAACAGGCTGTCGACGCCCAGGCCGACCTGCTAATCGCCCACCACGGGATCTCCTGGGGCGGGATCGATCGCGTGACTGGAACGGCCTACCGGCGACTCGCTCCGCTCGTCGAGAACGGGCTGGCGCTGTACGCGGCCCACCTCCCGTTGGACGGTCACCAGACACTCGGCAACGCGGCCGGGCTGGCCGACCTACTCGAGCTGACCGACACCGAACCGTTCGGCGAACTCGGCCCCGTGCACGTCGGCCAGCGGGGGACCGCCCCGGACGCCTACAGCGTCGACGCCCTGCACAACCTGCTCGCGGGCGAACTCGTCCACGGCGGCGAGGGCGTGCAGGTACTCGAGTTCGGCCCCGAACACATCGAGGACATCGCGATCGTCACCGGCAGTGGCGTCGACTGGCTCGAGGAAGCCGCTCAGCACGGCGTCGATGCGTTCATCACTGGCGAAGGAAAGCAGAAAGCCTACCATCTCGCGAAGGAACATGGCATCCACGTCTTCCTTGCTGGCCACTACGCGACCGAGACCTTCGGGGTCAAGGCCCTACAGGATCGCCTCGAAGAGTGGGGCCTGAAGACGACGTTCATCCACGAACCGACGGGCCTGTGATCAGTCAACGACGACCCACCAGCGACCAGTGTTGCTCGGCTCGCCGGCGGATCGACATGCTGACGGTATATCGGATACGACATAACGCCGATGGAAATCGCATACGGACCTGTGCCGTCGCGCCGTCTCGGACAGAGTCTGGGCATCAACAACATCCCACCGAAAACCTGCACGTACGCCTGTGTCTACTGTCAACTCGGTCCGACGACGACGAGCGGAACCGACCGACTCGACTTCTATGCGACCGACGAGATCGTCGAGGCGGTCGAGACACGGGTACAGGCCGCCCGCGAAAACGACGAGCCCATCGATTATCTCTCGTTCGTGCCCGACGGGGAGCCGACCCTCGATGCGAACCTCGAAGAGACGATAACACGGCTCCAGCCGCTCGGGATCGATATCGCGGTGATCACGAACGGATCGCTGATCGCCCAGGCCGACGTGCGCGAGGCATTGCTGGAGGCGGACTACGTCTCGCTGAAAGTTGACGCCGGCGCGGCCGACATCTGGGCTGAAGTCGACCGACCCAACGGGCGTCTCTCGTTCGACTCGATCGTTCGGGGCGCGAAGTTGTTTGCCTCGGAGTTCGATGGGACGTTGACGACCGAGACGATGCTCGTCGACGGGGTCAACGATGACGAGCTGTCGCTTCGCAAGACGGCCGAACTGGTCGCCGAGATTGCGCCGGACACCGCATACATCGCCGTGCCGACGCGCCCGCCGGACGAGGAGTGGGTCGAACCGCCGGATGAGGCGACGCTTGCGACCGCCTATCAGCTGTTCGACGATCGAATCGACGAGACCGAGTACCTGATCGGGGCCGAACCGGATACGTTCGCCTCGACTGGCGACGTGCGGACAGACATTCTCAGCGCAACGGCCGTCCACCCGATGCGTCAAAGCGGCCTCGAAGAACTGCTCGCCCAAGAAGGGGTAGACTGGGACGTCGTCGAGGCCCTGCTAGATTCGGGCGAACTCATCACACGCGACTATCGAGACACGACGTTCTATATGCGTCCAATCGCAGCGGCTGAGAGGGATTAGCGTAGAAACCCACAGATTTCTCTCGGGAAATCGACATCCATCACCCGACCGGAGGTGGGATTGCTCCGATCGGCTACGCTAATCTCTATGACTGATTCTCGCTGTCACCAGAGACTTCGAGTCACGTCAGCCAAGGGTTTTTATCCGGGAGCCGCTTTTGTCCTCGTAGAAACGACGCATGTCTCCAGACGACACCACAGACGAGGACCGAACCGACGTGACCGACGAGGGAGAGTCAGTGGACGTAGACACCCAAGGCGCCGACGGCGACGCCGAACCCGTCGAGGTGACGGTTGAAGATGATGGCAGTGTCCGTGAGCGACTCGAGGAGGAGGCCGACCGGGCCGTCGGGGAGTTCGACGACCGGCTGGTCGACCTGCTCGCGTGGGTGCTCGACACAGAGACGCGAGCGCGGATTTACGTCAACCTGCGCCAGCACCCAGACAGCACCAGCGAGGAGATCGCCGAGGGGACCGGCCTCTATCCGAGCACGGTCCGGGAGGCGCTGGCTGAACTCCACGAGGAGGGGAAAGTCACGCGACGCAAGCGCGAGAGCGACGGCGCGGGCAACAACCCCTACGAGTACAGCGCGATGGCACCGAGCGACCTCGTCTCGGACGTCGTCGACGACGTACAGGAGCAACTCAACACAGTTTTCAATCTCGACTCGCATCTCGGGAAGAGCGAAGACGAGGCCGACGAGCCCGTGACGATATCTGTCCAAGACGCGAGTGAGGCCGAGCAAGACACGGACGAAGAGTAGCCGAGCCCTACAGCGATTCGAGGCGAAAGCCCGTCAGCCGCGGGGGCACTCAAGACTGGTAGTGGCGATCGCGGCCTGACTCCATCCCGGAGCGCATGAACGCCGCGAGGATGCGGCCGATGCTGGAGTCGCCGGTCCACAGCGCCTCTTCTTCGACCGGCGAGGAATCGGTTTCGGCGGCCAGCAGGACCGTCCGGTCGTCGACCATGAGTGCCCGACCGGCGAAGTCCGCCGGGTTGTCTTCGGACATGACGAACACCTCGATTCCGGCGTCGTCGAAGCGATCATGCAGCGACGGCTCCGCGGTCACGACGGTCACGGAGACGTCCGTGCGATCGGCCTCCCGGAGCGCAGTAACGATCCCCTCGGACAGCGACCCGGCGGTCGGCGAAACGAAGACCACCGTCGCATCGGCGTCGGCGACGAGCGCGGCGATCCGGTCGTCGATCGGCTGTCGGCCCCGCAGCGTCGCGACGTCGCCCCCGGTCGGAGAGCGGTCGCTGGCACGGAGCTGCTCGAGTGTGTCAAACGCCCGCGTCGTCTCGCGTTCGAGCCGTTCGGTGAGCAACTGCCGGGCAGTCGAGAGCTCGACCGGGCGATAGGTCTTCGGCGAGGATTCGACCACTTCCAGCAGACCGCGCTCTGCCAGGTCGTCGGCGGCCCCGTAGACCTGTGACCGTGGCACCTCAGAGTGGCGACTCACGTCCTGGGCAGTCCCGCCGCCGAGTCGCTGGAGGGCGACGAACACCTGCGCCTCGTAGTTCGACAGCCCCAGCGTCTCCAGTGACTCGGCCGCCTCGCGCTCGCTCATCGCCGGTGGTTCGTCCCGTCCGTCCATATAGCTCACTGGCTGCAAATATAGTAGGAATCTACAAACACTTAAGTTGATCGTGACTACTGAAGACGTATGGGCAGACAGCAGCGAAAAGGGGGGGTCTGAGATGGCCGGATCGCTCTCGCGTCGGTACGCCGATTGGATCGCGGCACACAGCAAAGCCGTCGTGCTCGCCGTGGTCGTGCTGACGGTCGTCGTCGCGACCGGCGCCGCGCTTGATGACTCCGGGAGTTCCGACGTCGGCCAGTTCGAGGTCGATTCCTCCGAGACGGACGCCCAGGAGTTCATTCAGGGTAACTACGGAGACGATGACGCCGTTATCGCCCAGCTCGTCGTTCGCAACGAGACAGGTGACGTCCTCACACGGGAGTCGCTTCTGGAGGGACTGTATCTCCAGCAAGAGGTCAGAAACGACACGGAGCTGAACGGGACGCTGACCGGACAGGGGCTGGTCGGCATCGAGAACGTCGTCGCGACCGCGGCCGTGTATGCGGAGGACGGACCGCGGACCGGGAGCGGCGGAACGCCGGGGTCGGACGGCGAG
Source organism: Halapricum sp. (assembly GCA_048623335.1). Taxonomy (GTDB): domain Archaea; phylum Halobacteriota; class Halobacteria; order Halobacteriales; family Haloarculaceae; genus Halapricum. Next base: position 5,351 of record JBMCBU010000064.1, on the reverse strand, counting down.
AACGCCACGTCCGGTGGCCAGCCGCCGACGGGGACGCCGTCGTTGGACCGCCAGATCGAAGCCCTCGAGGAGCTCGACCGACCGGCGTTCGAGCAGGTGCTCGCGAACGTCCTCGATCCGGACGCCGAGCTGCCGGGCGAACAGGACCCGTACGCGTTCCTGCCACGGAGCTACGAGCCGGGCGAGACGAGTGCCGAGGCGCGGCTGACACTGCTCTTCCAGGCCGACGACAGCCCCGAAGGCGAGGATCCGCAGGCCGCCTACGACGCACAGGTCGAGATCGCCGAACTGCTCGATCAGCGCTTCGAGGACGCGTTCACCTTCGGGCAGGGCATCCAGGACGACGCCTCCTCGCGGGCGACGGGCGATAGCTTCGCGATCATCACGCCGTTCGCGCTCGCATTGATCGTGTTCGTCCTCGGAGTCACCTACCGGGACCTGCTGGATATCCTGCTGGCGTTCGTCGGCATCGCGGTCGTGATGGCCTGGCTCGCGGGGATCATGGGTTGGCTCGCGATTCCGATGAACGTCATCCTCATCGCCGTCCCGTTCCTGTTGATCGGGCTGAGCATCGACTACGCGCTACACGTCGTCATGCGCTATCGCGAGGCGCGGCGGGGAACGCTCGAGACCCAGGACGGCGGCGGTAGCGACCTCTCGATCCGGGCGGCGATGGCATTCGGGTTCGGCAGCGTCGTACTCGCGCTGGCGGCAGCGACCGTCTCGACGGGCGTGGGCTTCTTCTCGAACATCGTCAGCCCGCTTCCCGCGATACAGGACTTCGCGGTCCTCAGCGCAGGCGGCATCTTCGCGACCTTCGTCGCTTTCGGCGTGTTCCTGCCGGCGCTGAAAATCGAGGTCGACTCTCTCGTCGAAAACAGGTTGGGTCGGCCGCGGGACAAGCCCGCCTTCGGTGTCGAGAACGGGCTCGCCAACGCAGTGCTCGAACGGCTGGGAACGCTGACGACACGTACACCCGTTGCCATCGTCGTCGTCGCGCTCGTGCTCGCAGCCGGAGGCGGTTACGGCGCGACGACCATCGACACGGAGTTCAACGAGGCCGACTTTCTTCCCCAGGACGCGCCGGAGTGGGCCCAATACCTGCCCGGACCGCTCGAACCCGGCACGTACACCATCGCCGAGGACTTCGAGTACCTCAGCGACAACTTCCAGCTCCGGGGCGACGGCGGCCAATCGCAGGTACTGATACGCGGGGACGTGACCGACGGTGCCGTGCTGTGGGCGCTCGACGACGCCGGAAACGACGTCGATCGGGACAGTGCCATCCAGCGTCGACCCGGCGGTGCGGCGGCGATCGAGGGGCCACACACTGCCATTCGCGAGGTGGCGAGCGACAACGAGACCTTCGCCGCGCTGGTCGAGCAGTACGACACGAACAGCGACGGCCTGCCCGAGGAGAACGTCGCCGAGGTCTATGTGGCGCTGTTCGACGCCGACGAAGCGGCCGCGAGCGAGGTCCTGAGTCGCGATGCGGACGGAACCGTCACGTCGGCCCGTCTGCTGCTGTCGGTCCGGTCTAGCGAATCCGCCCAGACGGTCGCAGCGGACACGCGCGCGTTCGCGACACAGGTCGAGAACGGCGTAGCCGACGAGAGCGACGGCACGGCGACGGTCTCGGCAGTCGCGACCGGCGGTACCGTCACGACGGCAGTCATCCAGGACGCGCTGCTGGAGACGCTGGTCGAGGCCTTTGCGGTGACGCTCGTGGTCATCCTGGTGTTCCTGACGGTGCTGTTTCGCGTCCGGTACGGTTCGTGGTCGCTGGGGCCAGTGGCGCTCCTGCCGGTCGTGGTGGCGCTGGCGTGGCTTCTGGGGGCGATGTCGCTACTCGGCGTGTCGTTCAACAGCGAGACGGCGGTGATCACGAGCCTCGCGATCGGACTCGGCGTCGACTACAGCATCCACGCGAGCGAACGGTATATGAACGAACGCGAACGCGCCGGAAGTCTCGCGTCCGCGCTGAACCGGACGATCACCGGTACCGGTGGGGCGCTGCTGGCGAGTGCCGCGACGACCGCAGCGGCCTTCGGCGTGCTCGCGTTCGCGCTCGCGCCGCCCCTGCGGCGGTTCGGGATCGTGACCGGACTGGCGATCATCTTCGCGTTCGTCGCCGTCGTCACGATGCTGCCGGGTCTGCTCGTCGTGCGCGAGCGATCGCTGTCGGGGGGACAGTACCGCGAGCGCCCGATGGAGTCGATCAGGGAGATCTTGCTGACGATTGCTGCGTTCGCGCTCGTGCTGGGCGTTGCGCTGGCCGCCGGCGCAGTCGGCTGGTACGCGGCGACGACGCTAGGGGCCGGTCCCGTCCTCGCTCTCACCGGGTCCGTGGTCGCGGTCGTGCTCGTCGGGACAGTCGGGACCGCACTAGCGATGGTCTGGGGAGACACGATCCGCGAGCGTCTCGGTACGTAGTCCGGACATCCCCGCCATATTAGTCAGTGCCGCGTTCACTCTCGCACATGACGACTCCCGAGAGCGTCCAGTCGCTGATCGACCAGTTACACGAGCAAGCCGAGATGGATCTCTCGGACGAGGAGACGCCCGACGTCGGCATCGTGATGGGGAGCGATTCGGACCTGCCGACGATGGCCGGCGGCAAAGGCGAACGCCCCGGGGCCTACGCCGCGCTGGCCGAGGAACTCGGGTTCGAAGAACAGACCGACTACGCGGACGCCCCCGGGGCGCGGTTCACCTTCGAGACGTTCGTCGTCTCGGCCCATCGGACGCCCGAATTGATGTATGCCTACGCTGAAACCGCCGAGGACCGCGGACTGGACGTGATCATCGCGGGTGCGGGCGGCAAGTCCGCCGACCTGCCGAACATGACCGCTTCGATCGCCTACCCGTTGCCCGTGATCGGCGTGCCCGTCCAGGAGAAGTCCGTCGATAGTGTCATCGGGATGCCCCAGGGTGCGCCCATCACGGCCGTCGACGCGGGCAAGTCGTTCAACGCCGCGCTGACGGCCGCTCAGATCCTCTCGCGACAGTATCCCGAACTCCGCGAACGGTTGGTCGCGTTCCACGACGAACAGAAGGGGGAAGTTGGTGAGGTCTCGCGGGACCTACACGAACTCGGGACGCCGGGATTCAAAGCCGAGTACTGGCAACAGTAGGATCCAAAGCCGAGTACTGGGAGGAGTAGACCGCGAGCGAAGCGAGCGCCTTTTTCGCCCACGTTTTTCGACGAGTGGTACCCACAGCGTCGCGAGTGGCGTTTTGCTTACGTTTGACGTACGCATCAGCCGCCGCTGTCTCGTCGGGCTTTTCACAATGCTCGACCAATCACCGTCGATGAGTCCCTTCGAGATCGTCGCAACCGCGGGCGCGGGCGTCGTCTTCGGGCTCGCGCTGGCCGCGCCACCGGGGCCGATGAACGCGGTCATCGCCGAAGAGAGCGTCGTCCGGGGCTGGCGTGCGGGTTTCACCGCGGGGCTCGGCGCAATGATCGCCGACGCGTGTTTTCTGGTGCTGTCGCTGCTCGGGGCCGTGACTGTCGTCCAGCGATCGCCCACGCTCAGGGGCGTGATGGTCGGGATCGGCGGCCTGCTGCTGTGGTACTTCGCCTACGACGCCGTCCGCGACCTCTCGGTGACCTTCCAGGGCGAGAGCGAAGCGACGAACGGACACGGGTTCCTGAAGGCGTTCACGCTCGCGATTACCAACCCCTACCAGATCGTTTTCTGGTTGACAGTCGGTGTCGGCCTGCTCGATTCGGGGCGGATCGACGTCCTCGCGACAGCGCTGTCACCCGAGTCGCCGCTGGCCGGCCAGCTGATCGTCCGGACCGGCACCCCGCTTTTGATCGCCGGCCTCTTTGCAGGGATCGTTATCTGGATTGTCACGTTCCCGGCGGCACTGGTCGCCGGCCGCAAGCGTGTCGACCGATTCGCCCCGGCGGTTGCGGCGCTCAGCGCGATCGCGTTCGCAGGCTTCGGCGTCCTGTTCGTCCTGGACGCGATACAAACGCTGTTCTAGGTTTCGAGGCCCGGACGTGTCCGGAGCCGCTGGCGGTCGAGCAACCGCTTGATCGCGGCCCCCGGCCCGCCCTCGATCGGCCAGCCGCGTGTCCGCCAGATCGGCGGTTCGGGCTCGTAATCCGGACAGCCGCCGTGACACTCGCTTGCGGTCTGGTGACACGTCTTCGCCCCGCAGTACGGCACGAACCCGACCGGAACGTCCCGCAGTTCGAAATGTCGACAGTCCGGACGCATCGTGTCGACGTACGACCGAAAGCCGCGCTCGTAGGCTCGCTCGGCGATCGCCAGTCGCTTTTCGCGTTTCCAGTCGGGGTCGGCATAAGAAAACCGGGCCGCTGACGCGTCGTGATCGCCACCTTCTGGCCGCTCCTCGATCCGCGTGCCCGTCGTGGCGGGCGAGAGGGATCGCGGCTGCCAGATCGCCTGGGCGTCGATCCCATCGACGAGAAGGATTCCGACCTCGACGGGGACGTCCTCTAGCAGGGCGCGTTCGAACTGCTCTCGGCCGCGCGCGGTCGCCATCCAGACGTCATCGGCCAGCCCCAGCGCGACATCCCGTTCGAGCTGTTCGCCCAGCACACGAGCGGCACTGGCGTCGAAATCCGGCTTGTTTTCGATCGCGACGATCCGGTCGACCCAGTCCGGATACGCCCAGCGCCGACGGATCTGGAGCCGATTGCCCCGCGTTCGCGTTTCGAGAACGTCGCGCTCGCCGGCCCGATGGATCGATTCTCGGACGTATCGCCAGGGATAGCCGGGGTCCGGCAGCGCGTCGCGATACCACGCCCACTCCTCGGGCGCGTACCGGAGCACATCGAGCAAGTCAGAATCGAGCCGTTCGCGACCGAACCGAGCGCGTTCGCGGAGCGCGTCCGGATCGCACTCGACGACGATCGTGTCCCAGCGGCGTCGCTTCGTGCCGAGCTGGCGAGCGATCAGGATCGGCCGCGTCCGCTCGCGGCCCGGCGGCCAGGATCGTTCGGCCCACTGGCAGACCTGCAACTCGAAGACGAACTCGCTGTCCGGGTCCACGTGCGTCGTTATCGCGGTTGCTATAGGTCTGTTTCGGACCGGGTGTACGACGGTCGTCGAAAACCGCTTCGCTGACGAAGTGGCTCGGCGTCGGCCCGCATCGACTCACCGTGCTGTCCGAGGTAAACAGCCTCGGGCGCGGTGGCCCGAGGCTTTTGTAGTTCCCTCAGCCCTGCGCTAGCACTCCCTGCTCGGCAAGCGAGCGGGATGAGGGTGGGCGGCTTACGCGCCCCGACCCGGACAGACGCACCAACCGAACTTGCGGCTGGGTTTTGTGAGTCCGGTAATTCGTCGTCTTACCGTCGAGTTTCGCCGTCTCAC
>JBMCBU010000063.1:0-9847 GCA_048623335.1 Halapricum sp. | reverse complement strand
TCTCAAGCGTGGGTTTGCTGAACTAGGGCTGGGATGGCCCGAAGACACGCCCGTGGAGGCTGTGACCGCTACGGACACGACTCAGTTTGAGTCCGTGTCTGCAAGTCACGTCGTAGAAACGGGAAGCCTCGGGGCTTGACCCCGGGGCGATTCACGTGTATGATTTCAGTCCAGTCTGTACGGCACAGCTGTGCGAAGTCAACGACATGGAATTGCTGACGATAAACGATGATGTGGGAATTCTCGGAGTTTCGACTGATGGTCCGTTCAGTCACCAGCGTTTCATCGCAGAAAACGATCTCTCGTATCCACTGCTGACCGATGACGACAAGATCCTGTACGAACGATTTGGGATGATCGAGGAGACAGACGAAGGAAAACAACAAGCAAAGCGCGGGCTCGTCTTAGTTGATGAGTCACTCACCGTTCGCTACTGGTGGCAGGCTGAAGGGAACTGGGACAAATGGACGATGGAGCCACTTGAGGAGGCACACAACATCGCTAACGAGCTGATTTCATGACCTGGGAGAGCCGCGACGGGAGCCCGCCTACTCGCTCGCGAGCACGGTCTCGCCGGCCCGCACCGAGTCGCCGAGTTCGACCGCCAGATCGTCGCGAGTCACCGACTGCGGGAACAGCACGTCGACGCGACTCCCGAAGGAGATATGCCCGATTCGTTCGCCACGCTCGACCGTGTCTCCGGCCTCGACGTAGGGATGGATCCGGCGGGCGAACGCACCGGCGATCAGCGTGACGCGATACTCGGGGAAACTGACGTGGAGACGCTCGTTGTGGTCGGAATCCTTCGAAAACGCCGGTCGATGGCCACCGGGCTCGTGGTTCGTCTCCCGGACCGTCCCCGGTGTCGGGGCCCGATTGACGTGGACGTGATGGAGGTTCATGAACACGCCGACACGAAGGCGACCGTCCTCCTCGCGGACGACCGATACCGTGCCGTCTGCCGGGGAGACGTACCCGGACTCGGGCGTCTCGCGGTCGGGGTCGCGATGAAAGTACAGGACGGCCAGGCCTGCCAGCGCGAACCCGGCCCCGACGGACGGCCAGACCCGCATGAGTGGACCGGCAACGACCAGCAGCGGAAACGCGTACCACCACGTTCCCGGCGCGAACCAACGCGACATACCCGTCTCTGGGTGGCGACACCCGCTTAAGCCATTCGACCCAGTGCTCGCTCGTCGAATACAAACCCGAACAACACTCCTGGCACGCCGGACCACATGGAAATGTTCAATCGTCTATCGTGATGCGAAAGAGAACGGTAACTTTTTGCCAGTCGTCGATTCTCGATAGGATATGGTGGACGAAGTAAACCCATTTGAGAGTTTACAGGAGCAGATCGACGACGCGGCGGCGTATCTCGACGCTGATCCGGGCATGATCGAGCGACTCAAACAGCCCGAGCGCGTGCTCGAGGCGACGCTGTCGGTCGAGATGGACGACGGCTCGATCGAGACCTTCCGGGCGTATCGCTCGGAGTTCAACGGCGACCGAGGGCCCTACAAGGGCGGTATCCGGTATCACCCGGGGGTCAATCGGGCGGAGGTCAAAGCCCTCTCGGGGTGGATGGTGTACAAGTGCGCGGCCGTCGACATCCCCTACGGTGGGGGCAAGGGCGGTATCGAGATCGATCCGGCCGAGTACAGCGAGTCCGAACTCGAGCGGGTCACACGGGCGTTCGCGAAGGAACTGCGCCCGCTGATCGGCGAGGACACGGACATCCCCGCGCCGGACGTCAACACCGGCCAACGGGAGATGGACTGGATCAAAGACACCTACGAGACCCTGGAGAACACCACCGAACCCGGCGTCGTCACCGGCAAGTCCCTGGAGACCGGCGGGAGCGAGGGTCGCGTCGAGGCGACGGGGCGTTCGGTCAGCATCACCGCCCGCGAAGCGTTCGACTACCTCGAGCGGGACATCTCCGAAGCAACTGTCGCCGTGCAGGGATACGGCAACGCCGGGTCGATCGGCGCACGGCTGATCGAAGCGCAAGGTGCGGACATCGTCGCGGTCAGTGACTCGAGCGGCGCGATCTACAATTCCGACGGCCTCGACGCCCGCGCGGTCAAAGACCACAAGGCCGAGACGGGCAGCGTCGTCGGCTACGACGGTGCGAGCGAACAGTTGACCAACGAGGAGTTGTTGACGCTGGACGTCGACCTGCTCGTCCCTGCAGCGCTGGAGAACGCCATCGACGACGAACTCGCCCGAGACGTGGACGCAGACGTCATCGTCGAGGCGGCCAACGGGCCGATCACTCCCGATGCCGACGAGATCCTCGCCGACCGCGACGTGTACGTCGTCCCCGACATCCTGGCCAACGCCGGTGGCGTGACGGTTTCGTACTTCGAGTGGGTGCAGAACCGACAGCGCTTCGCCTGGACGGAAAAGCGCGTCAACGAGGAGCTCGAACGGCTGATCACCGACGCCTTCGACGCCATGACGGCCGCCGACGAAGAACACGAAACGCCGAACTTCCGAACCGCCATGTACGTCGTCTCGATCCAGCGCGTGCTCGATGCCGCGGAGAAGTCCGGCCTCTTCCCATAGGATCGGCGTATCCGCCAGAAGTGTGGGGCAGGCGATTCGCCCCGCACGCAGAACTGGCAATATATCGTTATATCTTTTCCCGTATTTCTGCGACTATACTGGCCCTTTCGAACCACATTCGAGATTCACATATGAAAGTTGACCAGATATATTTGGAGATAATATAGAGATAGTTCCCGATGACTCCACATCAGTTCGAAAAAACAGCGCTGTGTGTTTGTCGTACTATCTCGGCGTAAGTTTTTAGTCGGTATCATCCATAGTAATACGTGAGGAGGTGTGTCGAGAATGGCTACGAGTGACAAGACTGTCGAACCGGTTAAACAACGACCAGAACACGCAACCGGGCCTGATTTGAGCCGGTACGATGCTGTCCTCGTAGCCATCCCGTCGGTGTTTCTCGGAGCGTTGTTGTTCGGACAGCTATCGCCGATCCCCCTCCAGACGGCAGTCGGTATCGGAGCGGTGTTCGGCGCGATCGCGGTCGTGGACGCGCTGTTTCTGAACCCACCGCGGCCCGGTCGACCGTAGGCGCGACAACAGCGTCCCACCAGCTATCCGTAGCCCGTCGCCTGTCTCGCGGTCCCGAACCATTTGGGTATCTTCCTTATCCTGACAGTCTACCTAAATCGAGGTACAGTTGCAACGCAGTCTCCCCGACACGTCCCCGTTGCCGGTGTCGGTTTCTGTCAGGCAAAGAACTAACTGTGTGTCGCCCCCAGAAACGAACAACGACCTTCGATCTCGATGTTAGACGATAATATCACCACGAGCAAGGAAATCCACAGGCAGACTGGCAAGACGTTCTACTATGCCACCAGGCTGCTCCCCGAGCGGATCCGCAAGCCCACCTACGTGCTCTATGGCTTTTTCCGGATCGCCGACGAGGTTGTCGACCAGTCCGATGGGTTGCCTCCCGAAGCGCAGTACGAGCGGCTCGAATCGTTCCGGACGAAGGCGCTCGGTGAAGAGCCCGCAGAGGACGACGTCCTCTCGGCGTTCCAGTCGTTGCGTGAGCAGACCCCGATCAGGGACGCCGACGTGAATGCCTTCATCGACGCGATGGAACAGGACATCAAGCGGGACCGCTACGAAACCTACGACGATCTGGAGGAGTACATGCGGGGGTCGGCCGTCGCCGTCGGCAACATGATGCTTGACGTGATGGATCCAGACCAGAAAGGGACGGCACGGCCACACGCTGCGTCACTCGCGGAGGCGTTCCAGCTGTCGAACTTCCTGCGGGACGTCGGCGAGGACATCACCGAATACGGCCGGATCTACCTCCCGCTGGAGACACTCGAGCAGTTCGGAGCCAGCGAAGACGATATCGTCCACCGGCGGGTTACCGGGTCGTTCAAGGCCGCGATGCGTGCCGAGATGGCCCGCACTGAACGGCTCTACCGTGACGGCGTCGCCGGCATCCGGTATCTCCCCGACGATTGCCAGTTCGCGGTGCTGCTCGCCGCCGTCCTCTATGCCGACCACCACCGCCGCATCCGCAACGTCGGCTTCGATACGATCCACCGGGACGCGAACCTGAGCAGGGCTCGCAAGCTCTATCTGATCGCCAAGACCTGGTGGCACTGGCGAAAGCACCGCGATCCCGAGACGACGTTTTACGCCGTCAGCGCGGTCCCGGAAGACGCCTCGATACCGGAACACCACCCCGAATCAGTCGCCGAGAGCGTGGTGTCGGCGACCCACGACTGATCGTAGCGACGCTCGGCCGGGATCACGCTTCAGAGTAGTGGCGATACGTTCGTAACGATATTCGATACATCGTCGGGGCGAAGCAATTCGAACTGGTTAGTCACCGGTGTCTGCGACGATCTCGTAGCGACGCTCGGCCATCTCCGATTCCTCGAAGACGAACACGCGCCCGTCGACGGTTTCGACGTCGACGTCGATCTCGAAGGCGAACCCGTCGCGAGAGACGGTCACACCGGGAAACACGCTCGTCGACTCGCCATCGGCCAGGAGGACGCGCCCGACACCGCTGTCCTCGAGGATCTCACCGTCTGTCTTGCGGTCGTTGAGGTACGTGAGAACACCTTCGGTGCCGTCGTGATCGGTGACGAGGACGTGTGCGTTCATCTGAGGCGTCGTGCGGTGGCTCCCGGCTGTCTTCGAGGGGACGCCGTGATAGAACACTCGGCGCCCGTCCAGGTATTCGACCTCGATTCCGCCATCAGTGAGTTCGATCGGGAGCGTCGACGGGGCTACCTCGCTGGCGCGGTTCATACGCCCTGATTCGATGTCGGCGGCCAAAAGCGCCGCGCTCGCGGTTTCGGCGGCGAACCACCATCCATATATCCGGCTCGGACCCAGCCACGACCATGCACGGACAGGCACGAGCTCCGGCCGCCGGGACGGTGCTGAACGCTCTCGCGACCGGCAAGGGCTCGGCGTTCGCCATCGACGCGTACACGACCGCGACAGTGGAACTGCTCGAAGACGCTGCTGGGATCACTGGCGAGGTCGCCGAGGACCCCGATGCCGATACGCGATTGATAGAGACCTGCGTCGAGTACGTGCTGGACGCACACGGCGATCCGGGGATCACGGGTGCGCACGTCGAAACCGAGAGCGACGTACCGATGGCCTCCGGGCTGAAGTCGTCTTCCGCGGCCGCCAACGCGACCGTCATGGCGACGCTCGAGGCCCTGGACGCGACGGAGCGGATGACGCGCGAGGACGCCGCCCGACTGGGTGTGATGGCCGCCCGCGACGTCGGCGTCACCGTCACCGGCGCGTTCGACGACGCCTCGGCGTCGATGCTGGGGGGAGTCACCGTCACTGACAACACGACCGACGAGTTGCTCGCTCGGGAGGAACGAGCGTGGGACGTGCTCGTCTGGACGCCCGACGAGCGATCGTTCAGCGCCGACGCCGACGTGACGCGGTGTGAACAGATCGCCCCGATGGCCGAGCTGGCGTTCGATCTCGCCTGTGAGAGGGCCTACGGACGGGCGATGACTGTCAACGGACTCGCGTTCTCTGCGGCACTGGGGTTCTCGACGGAGCCGATGGTCGAGGCGATGTCACTGGTCGAGGGTGTCTCGCTGTCCGGGACCGGTCCGAGCGTCGTCGCAGTCGGCGACCGGGAGGCATTAGAGGACGTACGAGAGATGTGGGACCAACGGGACGGATCAACATGGCTAACAACGACACAGACGGCAGGCACCCGGACGAGATGACCCTCGAAGAACTGCGCGAGGAGATCGAGACGATCGATCGCGAGATCGTCGAGAAGATCGCTCAGCGAACCTACGTCGCTGACACGATCGCGCAGGTCAAAGCCGAGAAGGGGCTGCCGACGACCGACGAACAACAGGAGCAGGCCGTGATGGATCGCGCCGGGAAAAACGCCGAGCGATTCGACGTCGACGCGAACCTGGTGAAAGCCGTCTTCCGGTTGCTGATCGAGCTGAACAAGGTCGAGCAACGACACAACCGCAAAACCGACTAGCCCCCTGCGTTAATTCGACCCTCAGGAAAATCGGAATCGGCTATGCCCCGGCAACGTTTACGTACCGCTTAGTTCCACTCCGTGTAGCCGCACTTCCCGCAGTGAAGCCGATCGCCGTGGTCGGCCAGGAACGTGTCGCCACACCGAGGACACTGTTCGCGGTCGGTCGTGCCGTCCTCGTCGTAGAGTTCGTAGCGCGCCATCTATGCCTCCTCCGCGGTGGCTTCCTCGCCGTCAGTGGCGATCTTGTTCCGTTCGAGCATGTGCTGCTGTTCGACTTCGAGGGCGGCCTCGGGCTCGTCGTAGACCTTCGCGTAGCCGATGGTCTTGCGCATCCCGAACTTCGTATCGAGCTTGTGGACGACGACTTCCTCGGCGTCCTTGTTCAGCTTGGCCGCCAGCGAGTCCCGCACCGACAGCCGCGACGGCGTCGCTTCTTCGTGGGTGATCTCGAACCGGATATCAGTCCTGTGCAACATGGGGTTTTCGTCTTCCTCGATAATGTCGACGTCCATAGTTCGTTACCCGTATCTTCCCTCCGAAATACCTAAAAGGATTTCGAACCGGCAGACGCGCTATTTCGCCCAAACATCCAAGTGTCGTGGCAACAAATAACAACGTATGCCGGGGACCTGGATCTGGATCCTGGTGTACGTGCTGGCGTTCGGCCTGTTTCAGCTGTTGCTCTATCGGTACCTCCGGGACAAAGAGCAACCCTCGTTCGAGCAGGCAACGCCGGATTACGGTGACATCGAGCGAGGGCCCCCTCGACCCACTGTCACGACCGTCGAGACCGATGACGACGGGATGGTCCGGTGTCCGCGCTGTGGGACCTACAACGAGCGCGACTCGGCGTACACCTACTGCAAGGAATGCGTTCAGCGACTGCGGTAGCGGTACATCGCCAGGCCGTCCGTATCGTCGTCAGATCCCCTTGCGCATCAAGTGGCTCCGAAGCACGTCTGATTCGTTGTTGCCAGCGGCGGGGTTGACAATCGCGACCGTTTCGTCGTCGTCGAAGACACCGCGTTCGGCGAGTTCGAGCGCACCGGCGGCGGCCGCCCCGCCGGCCGTCCCGACCTCGACACCCGCGGATCCGGCGATGTCGGTCGCTGCCTCCAGGATCGACGTGTCCGGCGTCGAGACGACTGACCCGCCGCTCTCACGGACGGCATCGAGCACGAGCCGACTCTCGGGCGGGTCGGCGACCTCGAGTCCGCCACAGATCGTGTCGGGGTTGTCGATCGGTTCGTGTTCGGCGCGGCCGTCCTCGAACGCCTCGGCGATCGGTGCACATCCGTCCGGCTGTACGGCGTGGACAGTCGGTTCGGCGTCGATCCAGCCCAGGTCACGGAGCTCGCGGATGCCCCCTGCCAGCCCGACGAGTCCGACGCCACTCGCGGTCGGATAGACGACGTGATCGGGACCGTTCCACGCCAGCTGTTCGGCGATCTCGTAGGCGACTGTCTTGAGACCGTCCTGTCGATAGGGCGTATCAAAGGCCGCAAGCGAGTACCAGGAGTGATCGGCCATCGCCTCGTCGAACGCGGCGACTGCGTCGTCGAACCGACCGCCGACAACGGACATCTCGCCGCCGTGGACGTTGATCATCGCCTTGGCGTCGAAGGTCGCTCGCGAGGGCACGAACGCCTCGCTGTCGAGACCTGCGCGGGCGGCGTAGGCACTCGCGGCCCGTGCGGTGTCGCCAGTCGAAGGCAGTGCGACCGTCTCGGCATCGTGGCCCATCGCTGCGGTCACCGCGAGTGCCGCGCCGCGATCCGCGATCGATCCGGTCGGGTTCGCGCCCTCGTCTTTGAGCAGAACGCGGGCAACACCCAGTCGCTCGGTCAGGCCGGGTGCGCTCACCAGCGGCGTCGTCCCTTCCCCCATCGTCACGAGCGACTCACGGGGGAACGGCAGGAGGTCGGCGTACCGGCCGAGTCCGTCGAAGGCGCGTGCCGAAAGCTCCGCACGACCGAGATCGCGCATCGATTCGTCGTAGGTGACCTCGAGAGCGCCACCGCAGTCGGGACAACGATGCGTCGTCTCCAGGTCGTGTCTCGTCGCGCAGTCCGTACAGCGCAGTCCACTGCAGACCGGCGTCGTCTCCATGTCCCGCTATCCGGGGGCCAGAGACAAAGCCCTATCCGTCGTCGGGGAACCGCCGCCAGCCACCAGTCCGTCGCAGTCGTTTTGTGCTCGCCGCCCGCAGGTGGGGGCATGACTGACGTTGCCGTAGCTGGTGGTGGCCTGGCCGGGCTGGTCGCCGCACGACACCTCGCAGACGGTGGTCACGACGTGGTGCTGTTCGAGCGCGAGGAGACGGTCGGCGGTCGCGTGCGAACGACCCGTACCGAGGGATTGACGCTCGATCGGGGGTTCCAGGTACTCTTTACCGCGTATCCGGCAGTAACGCGGGAACTGGATCTCGATGCGCTCGACCTGCGGTCGTTCACACCGGGTGCGACCATCGCGCGACCAGGCCATCGGTCGGTGCTGTCCGATCCGTTTCGCAATCCTCGCGATGGACTGGAGACGCTGTTCAACCGCGAGATTCGGACGGGTGACAAGCTCCGGACGTTCCGTCTCCAGCGCGAACTCGCCCGGACCGAGCCAGACGAACTCCTCGACCCGGCCCGTCCGGCGACGACGATCCGGGAGTTTCTCGCGGATCGGGGTTTCTCGAGGGCGTACGTCGAGCGGTTCGCCGCGCCGTTCTACGGCGGGATCACGCTGGATCGATCGCTGTCGACGGATTCGCGGGTGTTCGAGTACACGTTCAAGATGCTCTCGGAGGGGCAGATCGTCGTTCCCGCCGAGGGGATGGGGGCGATAAGCGACCAGCTTGTCCGCCGCGCCGAGGCGTCCGGCGCACGGCTCGAAACAGACCGGGAGGTCACGGCAGTCGACGACGGCACCGTCGAACTCGAGGGAGAGACGATCGAAGCGGACGCCGCAGTCGTCGCGACCGATCCACACACCGCGAGGGAGTTGACCGACGTCAAGTCGATCCCGGACGGTGCAAGCGGCTGTGTCACGCAGTATTACACGCTCGACAGTTACAGCGGACTCGATACCGGGAAGAAGCTCTTGCTCAACGCCGAGGACGACCGACCCAACCAGGTCGCGCCGCTGTCGGCCGTCGCCCCGGAGTACGCACCGGCGGGGACACAACTGTTGAGTGCGACGTTCCTCGGCGAGCAGGAGCGAAGCAACGAGGGGCTGGCCGCCGAGACGCGCGAAACGCTCGCCGCGTGGTATCCGGAGCGCGACCTCGGCGGGCTCGAACTGCGCCACACCGACCGGATCGAGTTCGCACAGTTCCCCCAGCCACCGGGCTTTCTGTCGTCGCTACCCGATCCGGACGCGCCCGACGGGGCAGTCGTCCTCGCCGGCGACTACACGCGCTGGTGTTCGATTCAGGGCGCACTCGAGAGCGGTCGCCGGGCCGCGGACGTCGTCGAGAGGAAACTGCGATGACCAGCGAGAAAGCGAAGATGCTGTCCGGCGGGTCCTACGATCCCGCGGATCCACAACTGCGAGCCGAGCGCCGTATCGCCCGCCAGTTGGTTCGACTGTTCAACGCGACCGGACCGACCGAACACGAGCGTCGCCGAACGCTACTCTCGACGCTCTTCGGCTCCGGTGGCGAGACGGCGGCCGTCGAGCCCCCATTCTACTGTGACTACGGCGGGCAGATCCACGTCGGCGAGGACTTCTTCGCGAACTTCGGCTGTGTCTTTCTGGACGTCTGTGAGATCCGTTTCGGCGACCAGTGCATGCTCGGGCCGGCCGTCCACGTGT
>JBMCBU010000062.1:0-10003 GCA_048623335.1 Halapricum sp. | reverse complement strand
TGGCCGGCATCCCCATCGACAACGCCGAGAGCTACGTCGAGACGCTGCTCGACGCCGGCTATCGCGTCGCCATCGCCGATCAAATCGAAGACCCTGAGGAGGTCAGCGGCGTCGTCGAGCGGGCGGTGACGCGGGTCATCACGCCGGGGACGCTCACCGAGGACGAACTGCTGGGCGGGGCCGCGAACAACTACGTCGCCGCGCTTGCCCGCGAGGACGGCCGCTACGGGCTGGCGATCCTGGACGTCTCGACCGGCGACGCCTACGCGACCGGCAGCGATTCGCTTGCGACGATCGAGGACGAACTCGGACGGTTCGACCCCGCCGAGGCCATCGTCGGTCCCGACGCCCCGACCGACCCCTTCGAGTGTATGGTCTCGCCGTACGACGAGCGCGTCTTCGCGGCCGACCGCGCCCGCGAGCAGGTCGGCGAGTACTTCGGCCCACCGGAGCGACTGCTCGCTAGCGACGCCGAGGTCCGGGCCTGCGGAGCGTTGCTGGCCTACGCCGAGTACACCCGCGGCGGCACCGGCGTCGGCGAAAACGGCCGGCTGGAATACCTCAATCACCTCACGCGCTACGATCCACGGGAGTACATGGTGCTCGACGCCGTCGCACTCGACAGTCTCGAAGTGTTCGACCGCCGGTCGGTCCGGAGTTCGGAGGGGCTGACGCTGGTCGAGGCCGTCGACGAGACCGCCTGCGCGATGGGACGGCGGGAGCTGACCGACTGGCTACGCCGCCCGCTGATCGAGCGCGACCGGATCGAGGCCCGTCACGAGGCAGTGGAAGAACTCGTCGGGGCGATCCGGACCCGCGAGCGCGTCCACGAGCTGCTCCGGGATGTATACGATCTCGAACGGCTGATCTCGCGGGTCTCTCGCGGGCGGGCGAACGCGCGCGATCTGAACTCGCTGGGTTCGACGCTTGCGGTCGTCCCCGAAATCCGCGAGGCCGTCGCGGACAGCGACAGCGAGAGACTGCGATCGATCCACGACCGGCTGGACGACCTGCCGGAGATTCGGTCGCTGATCGCGGAAGCGATCGCCGACGATCCGCCGCCGGAACTCACCGAGGGCGGGGTCATCGCCTCCGGCTACGACGAGACCCTCGACGAGTTGCGCGAGACCGAACGCGCGGGCAAGGCCTGGGTCGACGACCTGGAGGAACAGGAACAAGAGCGAACCGGCATCGACTCGCTGACGGTCGGGCACAACTCGGTCCACGGCTACTACATCGAGGTGACCGACGCCAATCTCGACCGGGTGCCCGACGATTACCGGCGCCGCCAGACCCTGAAGAACAGCGAGCGCTACTACACGCCGGAACTCAAAGAGCGCGAGGACGAGATCGTCAGCGCCGAACAGCGGGCCGACGACCGCGAGTACGAGCTGTTCGTCGACGTGCGTGAGACCGTCGCCGCCGAGTCCGAGCGCGTCCAGGATCTGGCTGACGCCCTGGCGCAACTCGACGTGCTCGTTTCCTTCGCGACCGTCGCCGCCGAGTTCGACTACACCCGCCCCGAGATGGTCGCGGAAGGCATCGAGATCGAGGCCGGACGCCACCCGGTCGTCGAGCGCACCGAGGACGCGTTCGTCCCGAACGGGGCCAGCCTCGACCGCGAACATCGGGTGATGATCGTCACCGGGCCGAACATGAGCGGCAAGTCCACCTACATGCGCCAGATCGCGCTGATCGTGTTGCTGGCTCAGGCCGGGAGTTTCGTCCCTGCCGAGCGGGCGCGCCTGCGGCTTGTCGACCGGATCTTCACGCGCGTCGGAGCCAGCGACGACATCGCGGGCGGGCGCTCGACGTTCATGATCGAGATGACCGAACTCGCCGAGATACTGGAACACGCGAGTGAGGACTCGCTTGTCCTGCTCGACGAGGTCGGTCGGGGCACCTCGACGACTGACGGGCTCGCCATCGCTCGCGCGGTGACGGAGTTCGTCCACGACGAGGTCGGCGCGACGACGCTGTTTGCGACCCACCACCACGAACTCACTGCCGTCGCCGCGGATCTGCCGGGCGTGTTCAATCGACACTTCCGGACCACCCGCGAGGACGGTGCGGTCGTCTTCGAGCACGAGATCGTGTCCGGCGCGGCCGAGGCCTCCTACGGCGTCGAGGTCGCTGGGGTCGCCGGCGTCCCCGAGACGGTCGTCCGGCGGGCGGGTGACTTGCTCGCCGACAGCGGTGGGGATGCAGCGTCAGGTGGGGACGTGCAGGCGCGGACGAACGGACGCGGCTCGGACCCGCCGGAGGTCGATCCCGAGACGAGTGAGTCGGCCGGCGACGCCGGGGTCGAGCAGTCCGATCCGATCCACGAGCGCCTGCGCGAGGTGCCGATCGCCGAGACGACGCCGCTGGACGCGCTGCAGTTGCTCGCGGAGTTGCAGTCACAGGTCGAGGAGTGACAGTCGGTGTTCGTCAGCTCCGGTGTGTGACACGGGACGTTTCGGGCCCGACACTTTTGCTCACGCGCGTCGAACCCTCGGGGGATGACCCGCTTGCGACGGTATCTGGGCGAGCGCCACCGCCTGCTCGTGTGGACACTACTGGTCGCTAGCGGGGGTTGGGTCGCGTTGACGGAGTTTTCGAGCGAACTCGCCGCGTACGCGGATCGGCCGACCGTGATCGCCGCGCTCGTCAGTGTGTGGCTGGCGGGCGTACTGGTCGTTCGGCGGCGCGAGCGACGCGCCTGGCACCGGATCGTCGAGGAGACGCCGTTCGAACCACAGCACGACGGCGGCGGTCGCCGACCACCCCTGCAACGGTCGCTGAAGGGGAACGTGATCACGGCCGAACCGGTCGGTCGCGGTTTCTTTCGACAGCGGGGCATCCACGTCGAGGCGACGGCCGGCGGCGTCACCGACCCGATCGATGTCACGCTCACGTACGTCGCCAGCGGGGGAACCGAACGCGGGATCCGAACCGGAACGGACGCCCTCGACGAGCAGTTCGTCTTCGAGGTCGACGCGGGATCGAACATCGCGTCGGTGTTCGACGCCGAGGTGCAGTCGACGCTCCTTGATATCTCCCTTCCCGGGCGATTACGGATCGATGGTCGACACGTCGCTTACGAGATCCCGTTCACGCGCGTCCGGCCAGAAGAACTCGGGACGGTCTCGCGGGCGGTCGCGACGGTCACTGCCCGCATGGAGCATCTCGTCGCCGCCGGACGCTTATAGCCGGCAAGGTACTCACGGCTCCAGCGGGACGAATTCGAGATCATGCTCGGCCAGCAGCGATCGGGCACGATCAGTGACAGACGGCGCGACGAGAATCCCGCGTACGCCGGTCTCTGCGTGCAGGTCGCGTTCCAGGGCATCGACGTACCGCACGAGCTGGCCGACAGCGTCCGGGCCGACGCGACGACGCTTCAGCTCCAGGACGACCGCGTGCCCGTCCTCGTCCTCGCCGTAGACGTCGACGGCACCGGCGGAGGTCTGCCGTTCGGTCGAAAGCGGCACGAAACCCGGTTCGATCAGCGACGGCTCGTCGAGAATTCGCTGGCGGAGATCCTCCTCGGTCCCGGACAGCGACAGCTCTTGTGGGTCTGTCACGTCGAACGCAGCGACGTGCTCGACGGCGTCGAACGCCACCACGAGCTGTTCGTCGGGATTGTCCCGGTGGCTCTCGAGGGTGAGCGTCTCGTCTTCGACCGTCACCTCGTGGGTACATCCTGGCGGTTGCCAGTTCACCGGCTGATGACCTTCGTCGGTGTGGACGAGGACGGTTCCGTCTGGTTTGCACATGACGTGGCGATCGCCGGGACCGAGTGTGCTCGCGGCCCGACCGTCGTACTCGACCGTACACTCGCCGAAGACCGTCACGATGGCACCGCTTTCGAGGCCCGCCTCGACGATCGACAGTGCCGCCTCTACCGGTGGGTCGGTCCGGGCGCGAACGTCTGGAGTCACACCCGCCCGTACTCCATGCGGAAACTAATACTCGTTCGTTCGCCGCGATCCGAAGACCCCCGCATGCGGGTTATCGCTCCGGTCGCCCCGGTTCGTATATGTCGCCGTCGATACGCTCTCGAACCGCACTGTCGAGTATCTCGTGTGCGTCGACGACGCCGAGCACACCCTCCGAGATGCCTGTCGCGAGGACGCCTTTCACTGCCTGGAACCACTGCCGGAGTGCAGCCGCTTCCTCGGGGCCGCCGATAGCGACGACCAGTCCGCGTTCGCTGTCGACTGCCTTTCTGTCCGCGCCGCGATAGTGTTCGAATCCGAACCAAAGCGGCAGGTACGTCTCGACGTCGTACTCGACGCTGACGCGGTAGACGGCCTCGTGGCGGACGACATCGACCATCGTCAACACGTCTTCGAACGGGCGCGCGACGACGTTCGGGGTGGGATCGACGTCTCCACTGGCGTAGGGATCTGTCGAGGTGATCGCCCGGGCGAGCCGACAGTCCAGTCCGCCCAGTCGTGACGTGTGTAGGTCGTATCGGCCATCCGGCCGCTGGTAGGCGACCAGTGCACGGTGGGCCACGACTCACCTCTCCCTCCCGGAGTCTGTGCGTTCGGTCACGACCCGGGATGGGCCGGACCCGGATATAAACGTCCGGTCCGCTGAGTCGCTGTTCATAGGGATTCGCGTAGAAACCCATCGATTCCTCTCGGGAAATCGATATCCATCACCCGATCGGAGGTGGTATTCGTCCGATCGGCGACGCGAATCACTCTCAGACTGACTCCGGTGCCCGCGCACGCCGCACCACGTCGATGAGTTTGAGTGCGATCAAAAGCGGGAGCAACGGGAGCAACAGCAACGCCACGCCGAAGGCGATGATATATCCCATGAGTCCCATGTGCAATACCTGCTTTGGGCCGCCCAATCGCGACACAGTATCCGCCATACCCGAGACTACGCCGTCGGGCGAAAAATAGCTTTGTAAGTCGCGCTGCTGCGATCGCGAACGGCCGATCCGAGATCTCCGCCGTCAGCGCAGTCGAGTGAACAGCTCGCTCCCGGGCTCGCCGTCGTTACTGCCGGCATACTGGAGGTAACCGTACAGCCCACTCTGCACCGTGATCCCGGCGACGAACACCCCGTACAGCCACGGCGAGACGAACGCGTCGAGGACCTCCGAGACGTTCGTCACGTCCTCGATCGGCGGGGCGAGCGCGACCGAAACCAGCGACGCGCCCCAGGCCGCGGAAACGACAAGCACGATGATCCTCCGCAGGAGCCACCCGACGACTGCGCCGGCGAGCGCCAGCGGGTCCGCGAGCGTCGCCGGCCTCGCGAACGAACCACCGGTGGCGTACAGCCCGACAGCAAACCCGCTGATAGCGCCGGCCGCCAGGATCGCCATCCGGTAGGCCGAGAGGACGAGCCACGTCCCGAGGACAGCCACACCGAGCAGGAGCCACCATTCCCCGGAGAGGTTCGCTCCGAGTAACAGACCGCCTGCCGCCCCGAGCAGCCCGCCGAAGCCGTACAGCGCCCTGCGATAGATGAATATCCCCGTCGTCGCCAGCACGAGTCCGACCGCGATCAGGAGTGTATCGAGTGCGAGCGCCTTACTCTAGCGGTGACGACCACTCACGAAAACCTGTTTGCCGATCGGATTTCGACCGTTTGATAGTGGTCGGATCCGACCGTTCGAACGTCATGGCAACCTGTCCCGAATGCGGTGCCGACGTGGCGCTGCACGACGACGTCGAAATCGGAGAGATCGTCGACTGTGCGACCTGCGGTGCGGAACTGGAGGTCGTCGAGGCCGACCCTGTCGAACTGGAACCTGCACCGGAACTCGAAGAAGACTGGGGCGAGTGAATCGCCTCGGGGTCAAGCCCATGGGCATGCTCCTTGCCTGCTGTACATAGACGCGCTCGTTTGTCGCGCTAGTCCCTAGAGCCGCTGGTGTCGGCGGAGCCCGATTCCGAACCGAGACGAGCGCAGTAGCGAACGTCAGCCTCCGGGTCGACCAGATGCGTCCGTCGGCAGAACGCTTCGATCGGTTCGCCGGTCACCGCGACGAACTCGCCGTCATCCAGCAGGTCACGTCGCTGTTCGAGACTCCCCAGTCGTTCGTCGTCCCAGAAATACGTCGTGCGAACGCGGATACACTCCTCGCTATCACTGACGAAAAACGACCGCTCGACGCGGGCAGCATCTGCCGTGTGGACTCCTTCGTATCGGAGAGCTGCGCCGTCTTCGACGGTGACCGTCCGTGCGGGCTGGAAGGTCGAGGTCACGTCAGGGTCAGAAAGCGCCTCGGCAGTGGCAGTCTCGTCGGTGTCGAGACAGAACCGGATGTCTGTGGCGGGCTCCTCGAAGTGATGGCTACGACAGAACTGTGCGACTGGCTGGCCAGTGTGTCCCAGACGCCCGTCTTCGAGCAACCAGCTTTCCGAGACAGTCGCGAGCTCCGAGCCGTGATCGATGTAGACGGCCTCGACGTTGAGGAGGCCGTCCTGCAGGTAATACGTCCGCTCGACGGTCGCGTGCTCGTAGTGATGTGTGCCCCTGAACAGAGGTTCCCCGGCCGTTGCCGTCTCGAGCGCTTCGAACGTCGAGTCGATATCCCGTTCGGAGAGGTCGGCGGGGTCCATACGTGTGATATGTGGTCCCGAAACTCAAAAGTCATACTGATGGGTATACATTCGTAAAGATATTCGGCACACCGTCGTGCCGAATCATAGGGATTAGCGTCGCCGATCGGAGGAATCCCACCGCCGGTCGGGTGACGGATGTCGATTTCCCGAGAGAAATCCATGGATTTCTACGCGAATCCCTATCAGTTCGAAACGTTATAGCCACCAGTATCACTCGCCGGTCGACTTTCGCATCTCGACGTGGGGGATGCCGGCCTCTTCGAACCGCTCGCCGACGCGTTCGTAGCCCAGGCTGGCGTAGAAGGGCACCGCCCGGACCTGTGAATGCAGGCGTAACGTCTCGACCTCTCGATCGCGAGCGGCGGCCTCGATTCGCTCCATGAGTGTCGTTCCGATACCCTGCTCTCGATAGTCTGCCCGTACCGCGAGACGCTCGACTTTGCCCGTCGCCTGCTCCGGCTCGCGCAGTCGCCCGGTGGCGATCGGCTCGTCGCCGTCGTACGCGACGAAGTGTGTCGCCGCCGACTCGTGTTCGTCGACTTCGATCTCGGCCGGCACGCCCTGTTCGTCGACGAACACCTCCGTCCGAACCGAGAGCGCGTCCTGATAGACCGGATCACCCTCGCCCGGTGTGTCGACGATCCGTATCTCGATCTCCATGACTGCCGGTAGGTCCTGCCCGACCCAAGAGGCTAACTATCGCCAACGCTGGTTGGGCTGGCCCACGACCGTCGCCGGACAGCGTTCGAAAGCGGTTAGCCCGTGCCGCTCCGAGCAGGCGTGTATGGATCCGCGCATTCGCGAACACGCCGAGATCATCGTCAACCACTCGATCGACTGTGAGGAGGGAGACACCGTGGTCATCGACGCCCACCCTGTGGCAGCGGACCTTGTGACCGCGATTGTCGAGTCTGTCGCCGAGGTCGGCGGCCACCCGCTGGTGATCCAGGAGCGACTGGGCAAGCGCTTCCGGCGGGCGTATCTCAACCACTACGACGGGGACTTCGAGGCACCCGAACACACCCGCGCGCTCTACGAGGCGATGGACGCCTACATCGCGATCAAGGGCGGCGACAACGAGACGGAACTGGGCGACGTCGATACGGCCGTCCAATCGGCCTACGAGAAGGCTTACGAGCCGGTTCGGGAGATCCGTCTCAACAAGACCTGGAACCTGACGCTGTATCCAGCGGCCGCCAACGCCCAGCAGGCCGAGATGGCCACCGAAGCGTACGAGAACTTCGTCTGGGACGCCATCCTCAAAGACTGGGACGCGGTGCGCGACCACCAACAGGAGATGGCCGACCGGCTGACCGACGCCGAGGAGGTCCGGATCGTCTCGGGCGAGACGACCGATCTCACGATGTCCGTCGCCGGCAACGAGACGCTCAACGACTACGGCGAGAAAAACCTCCCCGGCGGCGAGGTCTTCACCGCACCCCTCAAAGACAGCGTCTCCGGAGAGGCCTACTTCGACATCCCGATCTACCATCAGGGCCGGGAGATCGACGGCGCACGGCTGGTCTTCGAAGACGGGACGGTCGTCGAACATAGCGCCGAGAAAAACGAAGCGTTGCTGACGGACGTCCTGGAGACCGACGACGGGGCACGCTATTTGGGCGAACTCGGCATCGGCATGAACCGCGATATCGACCAGTTCACCCGCAACATCCTCTTCGACGAGAAGATGGGCGATACCGTCCACATGGCCGTCGGCCGTGCCTATCCCGAGACTGTCGGCGAGGACAACGTCCAGAACGAGTCGGCCGTCCACGTCGACATGATCCTTGACATGAGCGAGGACAGCTACATCGAACTAGACGGTGAGGTCGTCCAGCGAAACGGCACGTTCTGGTTCGAAGACGGGTTCGAGGGGTAGGTCCGCGAGCGAGCGAAGCGAGATCGCGGCTTTTTCATCGAAGTTTTTGCGCGAGTGGTTGCCCCCGGCAACCCGAGCGGAAAAAGTTCGGACTGGGACCTTCTGGTTCGAAGACGGGTTCGAGGGCTAGATCGGCGAGCGAGCGAAGCGAGATCGCGGCAAACGGTAGCACGGGGCAGTACGTTTATTCGCTCTGGCCCGTAGCCATCCGCATGGAGGGTGTCTTCGCGTTGGTGTTCACGCTCGTCCTTTCGGTTTTGCCGACACTGCTGTTTCTGGGACTGTGGCGCGGTCTCATGGCATTACGAGACGACGAGCTGGTCGAGCGGCTGGAGGTCGAACACTACCCGGAGTCGACGGTGGCCCCGCAACTGTCGTTTCTCGGGACGGACATTTCGGATATGCTGCCGGGTCGGTGGTTCTCGCCGGGCGTTCGGTGGTCAAAGCTACGAGGGGACTCCCGAGAAGAGTGATGTGCGGATATCAGTACGCGCTGATGAGACGTTTGAGGACGAGCGTCACGGAGAGGTAGACGAGACCACTGAAGACGCCCATGATCATCCCGACGACGATACGGACCATCACCGGGTCGTCGAGTGCGAGCGCGATGAAGACGGCCATGATCGCCGAGACGACGAGGAAGTTGCGCTGATCGCGCTCCTCGATCGGGAGTCGGTCGAGCATACCGCCCGTGACTCGGGCGACGGACATAACCTTTGCCCGACGTTTCGGCTTTGCTCTCTCGACAGGTGAACAATTAAGCGCGTGGGCCCACTGTCTCGCAGATATGTCCAACCAGCAGGTCGAGAAAGCGTTGGTGAAAGCCGACCGGTGGAGCAAGGTGATCGCGCTGTTTTTCGCGATGGGACTGTTCGGACTGTCGATCCTCTTGCTCGGGGACCTCCAGGTCAGTGCGGTGATCGCGGCGTTCGGTGCCGTCGGCGTCCGGATATACGTCCCCTATCACGTCAGCGTCTTCGGCGAGGACAGCGACGGTATCTCCAGCCAGTCTTATGAGATGACCGGCAACTACCACCACGGCGCTGTCGGGCTCGGCCTCGTCGTCGCCTCGTTCGCCGGGCTGGCGTTCCTCGCGGTCGAACCGACCGTCGACGCGGCAGGTACCGGAATCGCCGCCGGCGCAGTCTACAGCGCGCTGGGACTCGGAATCGCGGTCGGCGCACTCGTGTTCGTGGTACTGCGGAGCGTACTTCCGTCGTAGGACACGTCGTTTCTCGGCGAAAAAAGAACGGCGTCAGGTCACCTGCTTAGAGTCCACCGGGGACCCACACGGACGTCTCGAAGACGCCCAGGAACGCAAGCAACCAGATGAGCGAGATCGTGATGAAGATCGCGAACGCCGGTGGGTCCACGTGGGTCGCACCGTGCGCGTAGAAGATCCGCTGGCCGGCCTCGGCGACGATCCCGCCGAGCAGCCCGAAGATGGCGGCGATGAGGATGCCGACGACCGGATCGGCCCCGGACAGGATGGCACCGTTGCCGACATCTAGCGTGACCGCGAAGTACGCGGTCGCGCCCGGCAACGTCA
>JBMCBU010000061.1:0-10083 GCA_048623335.1 Halapricum sp. | reverse complement strand
GAGCGCTGGTGGTGTAGTGGTATCACAGGACCCTGCCACGGTCCTAACCCGAGTTCAAATCTCGGCCAGCGCACTTCTCCCGAACGCAAGACAGCGAGCGACCGCTATGCGTGTCGCTCGTCCCGCGTGAGGATATGTGTTCATAGGGATTAGCGTAGCCGATCGGAGCACGCTCACCTCCGATCGGGTGTTGGCTATCGATTTCCTTCTGTTGATTTCTCCGCTAATCACGATCAGTTGTTGTCCTGACACTGCGATGTGTCGAATAGCGATCCGGACGCACAGCCCGCCGTCACAAGCGCTGTCTTCATTTCCCTGCCGACAAACGTTCTGATAGTGGCCTCCCCACAGCGACGCGGCATCGATATGACGACGGGCGCGATCTCGCCGAAACTGCTGCATCTAGCCTGGCCGCTCGTGCTCGGGAATCTCCTCCAGACGGTGTACAACCTCGCCGATATGTTCTGGGTCGGTCGTGTCAGCCGCGAAGCCGTCGCCGCGGTCGCACTGATGTTTCCGCTGTCGTGGATGTTCGTCTCCACGTCGATCGGCATCACTGCCGCGACGATCGCGCTGGTTTCACAGCACGTCGGGGCCGGCGACGAGCGCCAAGCCGACCGGGTCGTCGCACAGACAGTATTGCTGACGCTCGTCGTCGGGTTTGCCCTGGCCGCGATCGGGTGGACCTTCCGGACGGAGTTGCTCTCGCTGATGGGTGCCGACGGGCAAGTATTCACCGAAGCCCTGGCTTACATCGAGATCATCTTCCTCGCGCTGCCACTGACGTTTCTGTTTTTCGCCTTCCGTGCGTCCCTGCAGGGCGCGGGCGACACCAAGACTGCGATGTGGCTGGTTCTGCTGTCTGCGGGTGTGAACGTCGTCCTCGATCCCTTTTTGATCCTCGGGTGGGGTCCGTTCCCAGCGATGGGAACACGAGGTGCCGGCTGGGCGACGTTCGTCTCCCGGGGGCTCGCGACCGCTGCCGGGATCGGGATCCTCCTGCGCGGCGGGTTCGGCATCACACTCCACGTGGGTGACCTCCGTCCGGATCCCGGCGTGCTCCGCAAACTGATCGACATCGGCTACCCGGGAACGCTGGACGGTTGGGCCCGGAGTTTCGCCGCGGTCGTGATGGCGGCGTTCGTGACCCCATTCGGCGACGCTGCTATCGCCGCCTATGGCGTCGGTATCCGCCTGATGTCGGTCACCTGGTCGGTCGCGGGTGCGGTTGGGCAGGCCACCGCGACCGGCGTCGGTCAGAACCTCGGCGCGGAGACACCAGACCGGGCCGGCCGAATCACCTGGGTCGCCACCGGCGGGACGATGGCGCTTCTGGGCGTCGCGGCGGGGGTCTGTCTGGTCGTTCCCCGGTTGCTGATCCGGGTGTTCCTCGACGACCCTGCGACGGTCAGCGAAGGTGTGACCTTCCTGTATATCATCGCTCCGTTCTGGGCCTTCTTCGGCGGAACGATGGTCATCCAGGGTGCGTTCCGTGGGGCCGGCCAGACGAAAGTCGCGATGGTGCTCTCGCTGCTCTCTCGGTGGGTGTTTCGGGTCCCGGTGGCGGTCGTCCTGGCGTTTTCGCTCACGATCACACTTCCGACCGGGTACGTATTCGACACGGTCGGGATCGGCGTCGAAGGCATCTGGATCGCCTTTTCGGTCGGCGCGTTCCTGTCGTTTCTGGTGGCCGTGGCCTGGTTTCGACTCGGACACTGGCAGGAGGGTGTCATCGAGAACGAGCGGGAGGCGGTCGTCACGGACGCGACGGCGGACGAACCAGGGTAGGTGTCGAAACCACGGCTCGTGCGAACAGGCGTAGTGACGGCACGACGGTAGGCGTCGGAAGCCGTCGTGATCGCCACAACGATTTAGCGGTGCGGCCGCACGGAGTCGTGCGGTCGACCCGGAACAGACATCCAGCGACTAGTATCAAAGGCGACGCTTGAACGATCTGGAATCGCTCGGACGTGTTACGCTGCGGGCAGGACGATGGCGTCTTCGACAGTGACGCCGTTCTCGGCGGCGACGTTCTCGCCAGTGATCTGGTCGATCGCCTCGACGTCTTCGTCGAGTCCGACGACTTCGGATCCGTCCGAGAAGTTCAACACGACGATGTATCGGCCGTCCTCGCCATCGCGGGCGTAGGCGGTGACGGCGTCGTTTTCGCTCTCGTAGCCGACCCGCTCGAAGTCGGCATCGACGTGGAGCGCGTCGATTTCCTCCCAGGTCTCGGTCAGATCGTGGTAGAACTCCCGCAGCTCTTCGTTAGCGTACTCCCAGTGGGTGTGGCCGCGACGCTGGTGTTCACCGATCTCTTGACCGGCATAGACCATCGGGATGCCGGGAACCGTCCAGGAGGCAGCTGCGGCCGCCCGGACGCCGTGCTCGCCGACCTGCTCGATGTAGCGGTCCTCGTCGTGGTTCTCGATATACGTGAGAAAGCCGGCGTGGTCCGGGAAGCCGATCTGATAGCGGTTGTCGATGGAATCGAAGATCTGATCGGCCGGCTCGTTGCCCTGCCCGATCTGGAGCAGGTCGAAGTACAGCCCGGCGTCGAAGTGGACATCGAAACAGAGGTTGTGGAAGTCCGCGACGTAAGGGATCGTCTCGTCCATCAGCAGGAACTCGCTGTCCATGGACTTGGTGAGGTCGCGGATCTCCTGCCAGAACGGCCGCGGGACGGCCCAGGCCATGTCACACCGGAAGCCGTCGACGTACTCCGCCCACTTCTCGACGGCATCAAGCAGGTGCCGGCGCACTGCGAGGTTGTCGTAATTGAAGTTCGCGATGTACGGCCAATCGAAGTACGTGTCCGGTACGTTGTTCTCCTCGTCCTGCCAGTCGTACCACTCGCGATACTCCGGATCGCCCTCGACGGCGCGCTGGTAGAACTCGTGATCACGCGCGGAGTGGTTGAGAACGAGGTCGAACAGGACCTTCATGTCCCGCTCGTGGGCCTCCTCGACCAGTCGCTGGAAGTCCTCCTCGCCGCCGAGGTCGTCGGCGATCGAGTAGAAGTCCGTAATGTTGTAGCCGTGATCGAAGTCGTCGTTCTGCAGGACGGGCGTGAACCACAGCGTGTTCAGGCCGAGGTCCTTGACGTAATCCAGCCGGTCGATGACTGCCTCGAGGACCGATTGGTCTTCCTCGGGTTCGACGAACCCACGGACGTAAAGCTCGTAGACCGACATCTCCTTGGTCCACTCCGGCGGGAGGTTCAGCCGGTCGACCCCGCCGTCAGGGTGGACGCTGACGGTGTCCGGGACGCTGTACTGGTGGCCGATGGCGACGCCGTGAATCCGTACCGGCTCCTCGACGGCCTCGAGCGGGACGCGGAGCTCGTAGCCGTCGACCTCGTACTCCTCGAGGTCGTCGCGGTCGTCGACGAAGAACTCGACGTCGAGGTCTTCCTCGAGGGCGCCCGGCGCGGTCTTGGGATGGGCCGTGATGACGACCTCGTCGCCGACCAGCTCACCCGTGAGCGTGATCCGGGGGCGACCCTGCTCGCCGATCTCACGGACGAGACCGGAGCCGACGCCGCTTCCGCTCCCGCTGCGGCCGGAGACGCCCGAAACACCCGACATGCCGCTGTAACCGCTATAGCCGCTGTAGCCGCTGCGGCCGGGCTGGTGGGTAACCGACTTCTCCCCGGGGTATACCCGGACCGTCAGTTCGTGGGTTCCGTCCGGGGCGTCGAGTTCGACGGTGTAGGTCCCCGGTTCGTCCGGCGTGATGTACGTAATCGAGTCGTCGCCGAGGGCGACCGAGCTGTCGTCGGGCGCATCGGTGACCGACCAATCGTAGGTTTCGCCGGGAACAGGGTCCCGTGGGGCCAGTTCCTGGGTCTCTCCGACTGCCATGAACCGTGGTGGGCCTGGATGGTGCATGTATCTGTATCACCGGGGGGGCCTTCAATCAATCTTCCGACATCGCTCTGCAATGTACCCCATATACATTGAACTAATATGTATAATTGAAGGACAACATATATGCAATATTGCAGCTGGACAGACGAATTGGTTCGTCGTTGCCACCTATCACCAACTCGTATGATCATTGGTTTATTTTTGGTTTCTCGGCACTTCAGACGCGCTAACGCCCGAATATCGTTGTTGAAATAAAACAACAACAGTTTTACGCGGAGATATGCAATTTCCCGAGAGAGGTAGCGCATATGGTGTCGGAAAATTTGGACGGACGGATCGCGTATTACACGATGGAGATCGGGATCGAGAACGACGTCAAGACCTACAGCGGCGGGCTGGGCGTGCTGGCGGGCGACACGATCCGCTCTTTCGCGGACATGGGCGTGCCCGCGGTCTGTGTCGCACAGCTCAACGAGCGCGGTTATTGCAAGCAGACGCTCGAAGAGGACGGGACGCAGATCAGCGAGGAGGACCCCTGGCCGGTCGAGGAGTACTGTGAAGAGCTCGATGTCGAGGTAACCGTCCCGATCAAGGGACGGGACGTGACGGTGACCGCCTGGAAGTACGACGTCGTTTCCGAACGGAGCGGTCACACGGTCCCGATCATCTATCTGGACACGAACGTCGAGAGCAACGATCCCGACGTCCGGGAGTACACCCAACGACTGTACAGCCCCGGCTACGGCGAAGACGTCCAGCTGGCTCAGGAGATCATCCTCGGAATCGGCGGGACCCGGATCCTCGACGAGCTCGGTTACGAGATCGACACGTACCACATGAACGAGGGTCACGCGGCACTGTTGACCCTGGAACTGCTGAAAGAAAACGACATGGACCCCGAGGCGGTCCGAGAGCAGACGGTCTTCACGACGCACACGCCGGTCGAGGCCGGTCACGACCAGTTCGACTGGGGGCTGGTCAATGATGTCCTCGGACAGTTCGTCCCCCAGGACGTCCTCAGAGAGTACAGCCGCGAGCAGGACCTGCACATGACGCTGCTGGCGTTGAACCTCTCGCGATACGCCAACTCCGTGGCCAAGAAACACCAGGAGGTCTCCCAGAACATGTTCCCCGGGTACGAGATCGACGCCATCACGAACGGCGTCCACGTCCCATTCTGGGTCGGCGACTCCTTCAAGGAGCTGTACGACGAGTACGTCGAGGGCTGGCGCGAGAACCCCTACAAGCTCAAGCACGCGTCAGTGATCCCGGACGACGAGATCTGGGCGGCCCACATGGACGAAAAGCGCGATACCATCGAGTTCATCAACGATCGCGAAGACTCGGATCTCGATCCGGAGACGCTCACGATCGGGTTCGCCCGCCGTGCGACTGCCTACAAACGTGCCGATCTGATCTTCTACGAGCACGAGCGGCTGCGTCACATCGCCGAGAACGTCGGCGAGTTCCAGATCGTCTTCGCGGGCAAGGCCTTCCCCGGCGACCAGGACGGCATCGGCAACATCCAGCAGATCTTCCACGACGCCTGGCAACTCAACGACGCCATCAACGTCGAGTACGTCGAAGACTACGACATGGAAGTCGGCGCGAAGCTCACGTCCGGGGTCGACGTCTGGCTGAACAACCCCCGACGGCCGCTTGAGGCCTGTGGCACGTCCGGGATGAAAGCCGCCTACAACGGCATCCCACAGCTCGGTACGCTGGACGGCTGGTGGGTCGAGGGCCACATCGAAAACGAGACCGGCTGGAAGATCGGCCCCGAACCCGAAGAGAGCGAACCGGACGAGACCGAAGCCGAAGACGAGGACCGCCAGGACGCGATGGATCTGTACGACCAACTGGAGAACACGGTCGTCCCGATGTACTACGAGGACCGCGAGAAGTGGACCGACATCATGCGCAACACGATGGCCTTCAACGGCCCCTACTATCACACCCAGCGCATGGTCCGGGAGTACCTCGACGACGCATACACGCAGTGACGCGTACGGTCGCCTTTCGAGATCGCTGACTCACCCGATCTGATAGGGATTGGCGTAGCCGATCGGAGGAATACCACCTCCGATTGGGTGATGGATATCGATTTCCCGAGAGAAATCTGTGCCTTTCTACGCTAATCCCTATGAATTCTCGTGTTCGGCCGGCGACGGATATCGACCACGTGGTCCGGAGCAGTTCACGATCCTGATTTACTGGTACCCGAGGGCCAAAAATAACTATACTTATTGTACATGCGGAGAAAACGTGTTACGCACACGGAGCACATGAACACATCAGTCACCAGTCTCCTTCTCGGCATCACCGACAATGGTGCCAGGCAGTCCGAGGACGGAGACGATCCATCGACAGAATCACGGGAAGCACAGACAGCGTCGGTGGATGGGGGGACTGGGCCGGATTGCGATCCGGACGAACTCGCGCGGCTTCGCGAGGAGGTGGCGAAACTCCGGGAAGAACGTGACACGCTCCGGGAGGAGCGCGATCGGGCACGAGAGCGAGCCGATCAGTTGGAAACAGCGATCACGACGACGACGGAGACGATGGCGCGGGCGACCGACGGGGACCTGACCGCGCGCACCGAGATCGACGCCGACGACCCGGCCGCACGGGACCTCGAATCGGTCTGCAACGAACTGATCGGCGAGTGGGCCGACTCGATCAGGCGGGTTCGGGAGTTCAGCCAGCAGGTCGGCGGCGCTACCGAACAGGTCGCTTCGACGGCCGAGACCGTCCGGGAGAAAAGCAGGGAGGTCAACGAGTCGATCCGGGAGATCTCTGCCGGCGCCGATCGCCAGCACGACCACATCGAAGCGGTCGCCAGCGAGGTCGAAGACCTCTCCGCGACGGTCGAGGAAGTCGCGTCGTCCGCCGAAGAGGTCGCCAGTGCGGCGGAAGTCTCAGCCGATCGCGCCACCTCCGGTGGCGAGGCCGCGACCGCCGCGCTCGACGATCTCGACGCGATCGAATCGACGACCGAGACGACCCTCGAGAGCGTCGAGAGCCTGGCGGCGTCGGTCGGCGACATCGAGGAGATCGTCGAGGTGATCGACGACATCGCCGAGCAGACGAACATCCTCGCGCTGAACGCCTCGATCGAGGCCGCCCGTGCCGGCGAGGAAGGGGCAGGCTTCGCGGTCGTCGCCGACGAAGTCAAGAGCCTGGCCGGCGAGACACAGACGGCCCTGGAGGACATCGAAGACGCGATCGGCGCGGTGCGCGAAGAAGCCGACGAGGCCGCCGCCGATATGCGGGAGACGCGTGACCGCGTCGGCACCGGTCGGGAAACGATCGACGAGGCGCTCACCGCCCTGGAGGACATCGTCGAGGACGTCGAGGCGGTCTCCGGGCGGGTCAGCGAGATCAGCAACGCGACCGAATCACAGGCCGAGTCCACCCAGCAGGTCGCCGTCATGACCGAGGACGTCGGTGAGATCAGCGAGGGGACGGTCGACACCGCCGACGAGGTCGCCGCCGCCGCTCGCGAGCAGACCAGCGTCCTCACCGAGGTCCAGACCGCGACCAACACGCTCGCCGATCGGACCGAGACCCTGACTGAAGCCCTCGAAGGCTTCGAGACGAGTCGCACCGCGACCGACGCCGAAAGCACCACGATCGAGATGTGGCACGCGATGGGCGGGCAGAAAGGTGTCCTCCTGGAGTCGCTGGCTCGGGAGTTCGAAGACCAGTACGACGGCGACGTCTCGATCGAGCTGACAGCCAAAGGGAGTTATCGCGGGACACTCGACGCCACGCTGAACGCCGTCGAGAACGGCCAGCCGCCGACGGTCGCCCAGATATTCGAGATCGGAACCAAGCGGGCGATGGACAGCGGCGGGTTCGTCCCCGTCGAGGACGTGCTGCCGGCCGGGTTCGATCCGGGCGAGTTGCTCGATCCCGTCCGCTCGTACTACACGACCGACCGCCGGCTGTACTCGCTGCCGTTTAATTCCTCGACGCCGGTGCTCTGTTACAACCGAAACGCCTTCGAGCGAGCCGGGCTCGATCCGAACAGGCCGCCGGAGACGTTCGATGCCGTTCGAACGGCCGCGAACGATCTCGTCGATGCAGGCGTCGCCGACTACGGGATCACGTTCGCCAACTACGCCTGGTACGTCGAACAGTGGTTCGCCCAGGCCGGCCAGCCGCTCGTGAACAGACGCAACGGACGGGACGGCGACGCCACCGAAGCGTACTTCGACAGCGACGTGGGCCGGACGATCTTCGAGTGGTGGACCGGCCTGGAGCGAGACGGACTCTATCACAACCCCGGAGTCGAAGCCCGCGGAGAGGCAAAATCCGCCTTTTTCGACGGGAAAGCGGCGATGCTCGTCGCGTCGAGTTCATCGCTGGCCGGGATCGAGGACAGCGCACACGAAGCCGGATTCGAACTCGGAACAGCACCGTTCCCGGTCGCGGACGAGCGTAACGGACTCGTCGTCGGCGGCGCGTCGCTGTGGGTGCCCGAAGCGGTTTCGCGCGAGCGACAGCGGCTCGCTGGCGAGTTCCTCGCGTGGCTGGCTGAACCCGCCCAGCAGGCCCGCTGGCACCGCGAGACCGGCTACTTCCCGATCAACGACGGGGCAGTCGAGACGCTTCGCGCTGACGGCTGGTTCCGCGAGAACCCCCACTTCGAGACGGCCCTGACGGAGTTGCTGGCGAGTTCCGATATCCCGGCGACCAACGGAGCCCGAATCGGCCCCTTCGACACGGTTCGAACCCTCATCGAGGAGGCCTATCTCGACGCACGCGATCACGACGTCGAGACGGCACTGACCGACCTCGACGCGCAGGTCGAACGGTTGCTGGAGAACTACCGGACGGGCTGATCTGACAGTCCCGGTGGGGGAGACGACCCGCAGGACTTTGTCTTTCGACACCCGAGGACACCCATGACCGAAAGCGTCGTGGTCCGGATCCGTGAGGAGGCGACCGGCGAGACCTACCGGATCGAAAGCGAACGCGGCGCGACGCTCCGGGACGTTCTGCTCGATGCAGGGGTCTCGCCGCACGGTCGATATGCAATGCGGGCCAACTGCGGGGGTCGCGGATTGTGCGCGACCTGCGGTGTCCGCTTCGAAACCGACGATCCCGACGCCGTCCACTGGCACGACCGTCTGGCAGACCGGTTCGGCTACCCGCGACTGTCCTGTCAGATCGAACTCACCGCGGACTGTGCGGTTGTCGTCCCCGACAAGCGCGCCTGGGGCGGCCGCGAGTAGCGACAGGTGGTGTGGTAAGCGGCGAGCCGGCGAATCGGCGAGAACACAAGCAGTTTGATCCCCGCCCGCGAACCACAGGCCGTGTCCGAGCAGTACCAGACAGTTGCCGGTCGGGGGCAGGCCCGCTTCGAGGTCCGTGGCTCGGAGTTCATCGGTCACGCCGCGCCAGCGACGACCGTCGCGGAGGCGGAGGCGTTCGTCGAATCCATCCGTGAGGAGTACGCCGACGCGACCCACAACGTCCCGGCCTACCGCGTCCGGGCGGATCCGCTCCGCGAGTACCAAAACGACGACGCCGAACCCTCCGGCAGCGCTGGCAAACCCGCCTTGAACGTCCTCCTCCAGCGCGAGATTGAGAACGTCGTCGCCGTCGTGACCCGGTATTACGGCGGGACGAACCTCGGCGTCGGCGGGCTGGCACGGGCTTATTCGCGGGCCGTCAAGGAAGCCGTCGACGACGCCGGTGTCGTCACCGAGCGCCCCCACGAACGCTTCGAGATCACCGTCGAATACGACGACAGCGGAACGGTCAGGGGGATCTTAGAGAGCGAGGGTGTCGAGTTCGAGGCCGATTACGGCGAGGACGCCTCCTTCGCGGTGCGAGTGCCCGAACCCGACGCGGCCGCCCTTCGAGACCGGATCCGCAGTGCCACCAGCGGGCGAGCCGAGATCGACCACCAGCCGTAACGGGCGTCGACGCCCGTCGATCGGACTCCGATAAAGGTAGGTAGGAGGACGCCGATCGTTCGAGTATGCGAGTAGATATCGGAAACGCACTGGACCGAGTCGCGACGCCGGGTGTCCCGGAAGACACGCTGGATCGACTCGACGATCGCGTCGCAGACGCCCACGCCCGCATCGAAGCGGGACGGGCGAACAGCGAACACGGCTACGAGGCGCTGAACCTGCCCGAGACGGTCGACACCGACGAGATCCGATCGGCCGTCGAGCCGTTCGCCGACAGCGAGTACCTC
>JBMCBU010000060.1:0-10151 GCA_048623335.1 Halapricum sp. | reverse complement strand
TCGGTCGTCTCGCCGACGCCCTCGACCGGGATGAAGCTGTTCTCGACGCGCACACTCCTCCTGTGTATCGAGAAAACCTAAATCTCGCGGTTGTCGTGTCTGACAGCGACTCCGCTTCAGGAGAAGGCCGCGTCCGCACGCATCCCGGCCAGCATGTAATAGAGGATCACGGACGTGACGAAGACCGCTGCGCCAACGAGGACGATGAGGCTCATCGTGTCGAGCACGCTGATGTCGAACCACGAGGCGAGTTCGCCGAGTCCGACTGCGAGACTCGCAAGTAGCAACATGATCCCGAAGTAGATCGTGATTTCGTCCTCGTCGATGTAGACTGTCGCGGCCGAGCCGATTCTGGCCCCGAGCGAACTCCCGACCAGCAACGCGGTGACGACCCCGATATCGATCACGCCGGAGAGGCCGTAGGTGAATGCCCCGACAGCACCGGACATCAGCGCTCCGAACAGGCTCGTACCGACAGCCGCGGCGATCGGAACGCCGATCACGTAATGGATCGCTGGCATCCGGATGAATCCGCCACCGACGCCGAGAAACCCCGAGACGATACCGACACCGCCACCGACACCGGAGATCGTCCACAGCGAGGCTTTGCTTCCGTCGGTCAGCGTCATCATCGGGGGGATCGTGTACGATTTGATCCGCTTTGCGATGTCGGGGATCCCGTCGGCACCGGGTGCGTTCTCGACATCGACCTGCTCGTCCGCCGTACCGCTACCAGCCAGTGCGCTCCGCACGAACAGGAGACCGATCGCGGCGAGCAACAGGACGTAGCTGGTGCCGACGACGATCTCGGCGTAGCCGAGTTCCTCGAGGCCGAACACCAGCATCTTCCCGAGTTCGATACCGAGTGCGATGCCGACGAACATCAGCGCCCCGAGTGTGTAGTCGACCTGTCCGATATCGTGATGTTTGAGCGTCGCGATTACGGCCGTGCCGAATACGAACGCCATGCTCGAGCCGATCGCGACCGGGGCCGGATAGCCCAGAAGCAACAACACTGGTGTCACCAGAAACGACCCCCCCATACCGAAAAAGCCGAAGAACACGCCGACCATGAAGCCGAAGCTCACGAACAGCGCGAGCAGGCCTGCGTCGAGTCCGATTAGTTCCACGTATCTAGCTACTCAGTCGTTCGGTCGGCCGGCGCTGTACAACTCGAACCGTGCTCGGTACGTTGTCTGTACGTAGTCCCGAGACCCTCATAACGCTTTTGGGATTACTACCCAATATTATTGTTGGGCATACATCGATAGCGTCCTTCGACAACCGGACGGCGGGAAACGACGGTCGGTCCTACGCGATCGTCTCGTCGGCTTCGACAGCCGGTTCGTCGATGTACCGTTCCTTCCAGGTCCCCCGCAGGAACCACGGGACGGCCAGTATCGCCCCGACGATGTTGCCCAGGGCCATTCCGACCCAGATTCCGGTCGCACCCCAGTCGAAGACGAACACGAGCAGGCCGATGCTCGCGACACGGCCGATCCACAGCGTGACGATCGACAGCACCATCGCGGTCCGGGTGTTGCCGGCCCCGCGGAACGCCCCGAAGATGACCTGCGTGACGCCGATGAACGCGAACTCGGCCGATCGGATCCGGACGTACTCGACGCCGAGTTCGAT
The DNA here is from genome assembly GCA_048623335.1 of Halapricum sp. Lineage (GTDB taxonomy): Archaea > Halobacteriota > Halobacteria > Halobacteriales > Haloarculaceae > Halapricum. The sequence continues at coordinate 8,513 of JBMCBU010000060.1, read as the reverse complement.
CGTCTCCGCGGCGTTCTCGACGCCGCTGCCGAGGAAGACGCTGACGATCGGCTCGGTGAACACGACTGAAATCACGGCGACGACGAGCATCACGCCCGCGCCGGTCCCGGCCGCCAGCCACGTCGCCCGCGCCGCTCGGTCGGCCCGGTCGGCCCCGAGGTTCTGTCCGACCATGGTGTCGATCGCCCGTCCGAGTCCCATCGCCGGCAGAAACACCAGCGAGATGAGGCGGTTGCCCAGCCCGTAGGCGGCCACGACCGGCGGCGCGAAGGTGACGACGATCGCGGTGAGAGTGATCATCGCCAGCGCGCTCGCCGACTGCTCGATCATGCTCGGCGTCCCTAACCGGATTATGTCCCCGATCACGCTCAGATCGGGCCGGAGGTGCGACAGCGAGACGGCCGGACCGATCCCCGTGTAGAACAGCAGGTATAGCCCGATCGCCGTCGCGACCCCACGAGCGAGGATCGTCGCGAGTGCGGCCCCGCCGATCCCGAGCCCCGAAAAGCCGGTCGCACCGTAGACGGTGGCTTCTAGTCCGCCCGCGCCGAGCCACGAGAACAGCGGGTTCGACTGGAAGCCGAAGATCAAGAACGGATCGAGAACGACGTTCAACCCCACGGAGACGACCATCACGAACATGGGCGTGCGCGTGTCGCCGTACCCGCGCATCAGCGCCGAGAAGACGAAAAAGCCGAACATCAGCGGGATCCCGAGGAAGATGACCTCCATGTAGTCGGCCGCGAGCGGGATGACCGCGGCTGACGTCTCGGGATCGCTGGGGAGCAACTCCAGGGCCGGTCGCGTGTAGAAGTACCCGACGACGCCGATCACGACCGACAAAAGCGAGACGAACATCACGGTCTGACCGGTGACCAGCCCGGCCGAGCGCGTGCCCTTCGCGCCGGTGTACTGGGCGACCAGGATCGCGCCGGCGGTCGTGAACCCGCCCGCGATGGCGATGAGCAGGAAGATCAGCGGAAACGCGAGGCTGATCGCGCCGACGGCGTCCGTCGAGAGCCGCCCCAGCCAGAGCGTGTCGGCGATGTTGTAGGTGACCTGCAACAGCTGGATGACGATGATCGGCCAGGCCAGTCTGACGAGCGGCCGAACCAATCCTCCCTCGGTGATCGACGCCGAGGGATCGTCGGCGGGTATTGACGGAGCCGACTCCACGCCGTCGATCGGCTCGGACGGCCCCGCCGACGCGGTGTCGACTGACCCGGACGGATCGTCGTCCGCGGACAAACCATGGTGCTCTGTGGGTGAATCGTCGGAAGAACGGCGATTCTCATCGGGGCGATCCGTCACGACACGGACATCAGAGGTACCCGCCAATCAACGTTGCGTTTGCTCGCCGTACATCGGCGTTTCGATGGCTCGTCATCGGTGACAGCGCACGGCCGTGCTCACACAGACGCTGGTGTCGCTTTCGATAGAGGACAACCGCGACGCGACCCGTGCCGTTTTGACGCTCGCACCCCCGTCTCGAAGTGATGGTCGCCTTCGAACCGGAGACGAACGCGAGGGGCGCACTCGAGTTCGAGCACCGCCCCACGAGTGACCAACACTTCGAGAACGCGCTGGCGAAGGCCCGGGACGGGACGCGACTGACCGTCGACGACGCGATCGAGTTGCTCACGACAGGAAGCGACACGGACGGGATCGACCGCGAGCGCAAAGAACAGGTGCTACAGGTCGCCGACAGCCGCCGCGCCGAACGTATCGGCCGGGAGGTTACGTTCGTCGCCAATCTCAACAACAACGTCACGACCGCCTGCAATACCGGTTGTCTGTTCTGCAATTTCAAGGACCGCTCCGATCAGTTTCTCGCCGACAACGAAGTCGATCACGGCGGGTTCACGAAGACGCCCACCCAGTCCAGGGAAATCGTCGCAGATGCCGTCGAGCGCGGAATCTACGAAGTGACGTCCGTCTCCGGGCTGCACCCCGCGTTCGCGCTCGACGCCGAACACCGCGAGATACTGGAGACGAGCGACCGTGGCGACCTGAACTACCGCTCGCCGTCTGCCTACGAGGTCGATCCCGGCACGTACGTCCAGCAGATCGAGGCGATGAGCGTCGACGGCGTCCACGTCCACTCGATGACACCCGAGGAAGCCGCCCACGCCCGTCGTGGAACCGCCTGGAGTTACGAGGAGGTCTACCGTCGTCTCAGCGCGGCCGGGCTCGACTCCGCGCCGGGGACGGCCGCCGAGATCCTCGTCGACGAGGTGCGCGATGTGATCTGCCCGGGCAAGATCGACAGCGACGGCTGGCTCGAGGCGATGGAAGCCGCCGCGACGGTCGGGCTTGACATCACCGCGACGATCATGTACGGTCACATCGACAACGAGGCCCACCGCGCGATCCACCTCGATCGGGTTCGCGACCTCCAGGATCGAACGGACGCGATCACCGAGTTCATTCCGCTGTCTTTCGTTCACCAGAACACGCCGCTGTACGACTACGGGATGGTCGAGGGCGGCGCGAGCGTCGCCGAGGACGAGTTGATGATCGCCGTCTCGCGACTGTTCCTCGATAACGTCGAACATATCCAGGCCTCGTGGGTCAAGTACGGCGACGAACAGGGGCTGAAGCTCCTGAACAGCGGCGCCGACGACTTCATGGGGACGATCCTCTCCGAGGAGATCACCAAACGCGCAGGCGGCGGCTTCGGCGAGTACCGCTCGTTCGACCAGTACGTCGAGTTGATCGAGTCGATCGGCCGGATTCCCGTCGAGCGATCGACCGATTACCGGACGCGTCGCCGGATCGACGGCGACCCGCCACACGGCCCGACGCTCGGCCCGAAGGCTGACGGGTCGCCGCTGATCGAGTGACGTCGACCCCTCGCCGAGCCGGTTTCGCTGTATCGAGGACCCACGCATTGACTATCGAGTTGCTTTTGGTTGTATAGTGCAATTCTACCATTGCCAATGTCCACGCTGACCAGCTTTTCGTCCCGAACAGTGGCGAGAAACTCGCTATCGGAACCGACCCGGTCGCAAATAGCTGAGAAGTCGATACACAATTTCGGATGATACGAAGCTCCCTCATCGCGATCAAGGACGACCTCATCTACGTCGTCATCGGTGCACTGATCGCCGGACTCGCGTTCGGACAGGTCGCCGGGGCCGGCACGAAGCAACTGCTGCAGGTCGCGGTCGTGCCGGTGCTGTTCCTGATGGTCTACCCGATGATGATCAACATCGATCTGCGAGAGATCCTCTACGTGCGGCGATATGCGTCGATCGTCGCGCTGAGTCTACTCGTCAACTTCGTCTTCGCCCCGGCGGTCGCTGTCGGCCTCGCACGGGTGTTTTTCGCCGGCAACGTCGGGTACGCGGTCGGACTGTACTTCGTCGCGCTGATTCCGACCTCGGGGATGACGGCCGCCTGGGCCGGGCTGGCCGGCGGTGATCTCGAGTCGGCGCTGGTCGCGATGGCAGTCAACCTGCTCGCCGCGATCGCGATCCTGCCGGCGTACCTGTCGTTTTTGATCCCCGGCAGCGTCGGCTTCGATCCGTCGGCGCTGTATCGCCAGCTCGCCCAGGTGATCGTGGTTCCGATGGCCGCCGCTGCGGCCACTCGCTGGTGGTTGCTGCGCCGGTATGGATCCGACGGATTCAAGCGACTGAAGCCTGTCTTCGGCGGCCTCAGCTCGCTCGGCGTGATGTTGATCGTCTTCATCGCGATGGCGATGCGTTCGAGCGCGATCGTCGCCGATCCGGTCACCTCAGCGGGTACCGTCGTGCCGCTTCTGATCTTCTACGCGCTTGTTCTCGTCGGTGGCGCGGCGCTCGGCCGAGCGTTCCTGTCGACCGAGCAGGGCATCTCACTGGTGTACGCCACGAGCATGCGGAACCTCTCGATCGCCATCGCGATCGTCGTCGCTGCTGACAGCCTCCCGACAGAAGCTGTCCTCCCAATCGCGCTCGCGTACGTCGTCCAGCCGCCGCTCGGGGCGTTCTACATGCACTACCGGCGGGACGTCGTCGAGGAGGGACTGTCGATCCGCGAGGCACTCGCGGACATCCTGGGTATGCAGTCACGGCGCTGAGCCACCCGTCTCGTCCGGGTCGAGGCTCCATCCGTTGGTTCGCGCTTCTCCGGCTCGACGTCCCGCCGTTCCGCAACTGATAACAGCCTGCCCGCTGAGCGTTCGACCAACGTGTTCGCCGCAGCCATCACCGACCTGTTGCGTTTGGTTGCCGTGCCGATCTTGGGCTGGGCGGCGATCCGGGACGTCAAGACGCGGCGCGTCCCCAACGAGACGTGGCTCCCCCTGATCGGGCTCGGGGTCGTCCTGTTGTCCTGGGACGGGCTAGCCGTCTGGACCGACACGGCCTGGATGCTGACCATCGACGGCCTCGATATCGGTATCGAGGCCTGGGCGGCCGGCGAGACCGTCCAGTCGTTCGCCGTCCGGGCGGTGATCAGCGTCGGCTTTCTGGTGCCGTTCGCCTACGCGTTCTGGTGGTTCGGCGGGTTCGGCGGGGCGGACGCGAAGGCGCTGATGGCGCTTTCGGTCCTGTTTCCACTGTATCCGGACTTCTACCTGCCGGCACTCGGCCTCAACCTGCCGTGGTTCGAGGCCGTCCTCGGGGTGTTCGCGCTGACGATCCTCTCGAACACGGTACTTGTCGGGGCCGTCTATCCGGTGGCGCTCGCCGGGCGAAACCTGCTTGCCGGAGCCATCAGCAGGATGATGGTTGTCGGTCGTCCGATCCCGGTCGACGCGCTCCCCCGGCGATACGGCCGCCTGCTGGAGCGGCCCGACGGGTTCACGCGACGCGGGATGGATCTGGACGTGTTGCGGATGTATCTGTCCTGGCGCGGACTGACGCTCGCGGAGCTGCGTTCCGATCCAGAGCGGTATCGCGATCCCGCGAGCCTGCCCGAGGAACCGAACGATCCCGGCGACGGCACGGTACCGGAAACACGCGGCTCGCTGGCGCTGACCGACGGCAGCGGACGAGATGCGGGAGACACGGACGACAGTGCCATCGAGGTCGACGATGACGAGTGGGGCGCCGAGGCCTTCTTCGAGGACATCGGCGGTCCGATCTACGGGACCGACCCCGAGGAGCTTCGGGCCGGACTGACACTCGCCGTCAAGAAAGATCGGGTGTGGTACTCGCCGGGGATCCCCTTTATCGTCCCGATGTTCGGCGGGCTCGTGGTGAGCCTGCTCGCCGGGGACGTGCTGGTCTGGTTGCTCTTGCAGGCCGGGCTCGGTTAGTCCGACAGTGATAAACCGCGCAGTCGGCGTGCCACCGAGTGGAACCGTACGCTGTCACCCGGTGGCTACTGACAGTCGACGTCCTCGTCCTCGGGGGCGTTCGTCTCGACGAACGACCGGACGAGGTGACGTTCGACGGCGTTGAGTCGCTGTGAGATCGCCGACTCCGAGCGGTCGAACTCCGCGGCGATGTCTGCGAGGCGGGCGTTTCGCGGGTTGTCGTAGTATCCACACGCGACCGCGTATCTGGCGGTCGACCGCTGTGCGGCCGTGATGTTGTCGACGGCGATGACGTGCGGACCCGAATCAGTCGAACCGACCGCGTCGATCGAGAACGACGCGTCGTCGATCGAGCGCCCGAGAAACAAGAGCAGCTCGCGGGCCACGTCCGGGTCGGAAAACGAGACCGTCATCCGGACCCCGACGTCGTCACCCGTATCGGTCGTCGTATCTCGCGATTTCTGTCTCACTGTTTCTTGTGGCACGATCACCCCTCCGCGTGTGAACCCGCCCGGTCGATCATCCGTTCGATCCGTTCGCGGTCCGGCCCGGAAACGTCGAGTTCCTCACGCAGCCGCTCGACGGTCGCGACCAGCTGGTCGATACACCACCGGTGTAGCGGCGCATCGGCCGCTGCCTTTTCGACGAGCACGGCGAACGCGTCGATCCAGTCCAGTTCCGTTTCGACGAACGCGGCGAGTTCGTCCCATTCGCCCGCCTCAGCCAGCAGGCTCGCGTACTGAAGCTGCAGTGCGACGTGATCGGGCGGGTACGCCTCCGGTACTGTCGCGTCGATCGCCTCGTACCGGCGGGCCATAGCTGAGGCCGGCGGGCCACCCATCAATCCGCTGCGGTCGCCGTACCATTGCTTGTACGGCGAGGCCGCCGGCGGCGCGAACGGCGTCGCGAACGCACCGAACAGGCCCTCGTAGTCCTCGGTCAGGTCACGTCCGTCGACCGCGACCGGCCGGTCGGCCGCGACGCCGACCCGTTCCAGCAACTCGACGAGCGCCTCCGGGTCGTCTTCGAGGACGTCGCGTACCTCCCGGTCCGGGTGCCGAAGGCAGTTCGACAGCCCGACGAGCGCGTCCGACCAGGCGACAGTTCGTTCGACCATGGTCACAGTCCAGGGACGGCAAGCGGCGTCTTGACGGCTGCCATCAGGATCACGTACCGAAGCAGGAACCCGCCGACGAGCACGAGCGTGTACTTCAGCGCGTAGCCGCCGGTCAGCAGCCGCTCGCCCCACAGGGTTTCGCCGAAGTCGGTGAACTGATGGAGCATCGTCACCGTGATCGAGAGCACGACCGGAAAGCCCGTACCCAGTATCAACACGCCGCCGACGAACTCGATCCCGTAGGTCCCGAACAGCGCGGTCTCGGTGACGTTCGCGGCGACATTAGCGGAGCTTCCCAGGTACGACACCAGCACTCCGATCGCGACCAGTTCGACCACGATGATCGCGTCGTCGGTCAGACAGAACCGGTGGTTGGTCCGCGTTAGCGCGCCACCGCTGGCGACCGTTCCCAGAAGCGCCGCGGAGATCCCCGTCGAGACGCCACTCAGCAGGAAGATGAACGGCAGGTACGTCCGCTCCCACAGCGGCACGACGGTCACGTCGCTCAGCAACATCGCGGTGTACGCGACGAGCAACAACGCGAGCGCACCGCCGACGAGTCGGATCGCACCGTGGACCCGGCTCGGGGGCCTCGTCTTGTCGGCGACGAGATCCAGTAGCCACACGATCCCGCGATCGGACGACCACGGTCCCAGGCTGTCGATCCGACTCAGGATCTTCCGGGGGAACAGACTCAGGCCGGACTCGCTCGCAACGGTGCTCCCGAAGTGCAGCCACAGCGTCTCCAGCGCCGCCAAGGTGGTGAACAGCACGATCACCCACGTCCCGATAGTCAACCACGAGCCGAAGTTGGTGAACAGCACCGGGAACGTGAGTGCGCGAAGCGGCGCACCCAGGTGTGAAAGCAGGGCGACCCCGCCGACGGCGATCGAGAGGACGCTGAGTACCGATCCCCAGCGCGCCGTCTCGGCGCAGGCATAGCGGTGCTCATCGTCGTCGGTCCTGGCGAGCAGGATCTTGCCGAGCCAGCTGTCCGCGTCCATCAGACTCTTCATCAGGCTCGCCCACGAGGAGGTCACGTACGCCCCGCCGGCGGTGCCACCGAGGAAGAGATACAGCGCGATGAACTGCTCCCAGTGGACGTGGGGCAGCCAGAGCCACTCGGAACCACCTGTGACGCTCATCGTTAGTCCCCTGCGTTTTCGGCCGCGGCGGCATGTTCGACGAGGTTGAGGTTCGTCTCGTCCTGGAACGGTTCGACGATCACCCGGCCGTTGTTCGATTTGAACCGCTCGGCTGCCGCCTGTGAGGCCTCTTTGATCAGTTCTTTTTCCGGTCCAGCCTTGATCGCCTCACCCACGCAATCGGAGACACAGTTGGGCTGGATCGGGTTGTCCTGTTCGTTCTTCGACTCCGCACCTGCTCCGCTCCCGGGGCCCTGATCGAGACACATGTTACACTTCGACATCAACCCGTTGTCACCGTAGGTCGGCGCGCCGAACGGACAGGCCCAGCCACAGTACTTGCAGCCGATGCACTTGTCCTGGTCGATGGTCACGATCCCGTCCGAGTCGCGCTTGACGATCGCCTCAGTCGGGCAGACTTCCTCGCAGGGCGCGTCGTGGCAGTGCATGCACGACATCGAGATCGGGACGTCTTCGATCGGCGACGACGTGCTCGGGTCGTAGTCCTCGGCTGCGGGGTGGGTCCCCTTGTGGTGGTGGGTGACGGTCCGCCAGTCGTCGGCGTCGGAATCGCGGCCGTGGAACTGCTTGCAGGAGATCGAACACGCGTGACAGCCGATACACCGGCTGGGATCGAAGTAGAAGACCCAGTGGTCCTGTCTGTCTGCCATGGTCAGTCACCCCCTGCCGGCGCCACGTCAACCGCGATGTGTCTGTCTACCTGTCCGGTGATCGGGTCCATCTGCATGTCGTGAAGCATCATCGTGTTCATACCGTCCGCCGGGTTCTCGCGTTCGTCTTCGCCCGTGGTGATCGCCGAGGTCTGGCCGAACCCGTACTCGGCGGTGACGAACCCCGGTCGAGCGCGCTGGGTGACGACGGCCATCAGTTCGCCGCTGCCGGTCTTCGATTCGATCCGCACCATGTCGCCGGTCTCGATGTCGCGCTGCTCGGCGTCCTCGGGGTTGAGATAGAGGTAGTTCCCGCGGTAGTCCTCCTCGCTGAG
>JBMCBU010000059.1:0-10163 GCA_048623335.1 Halapricum sp. | reverse complement strand
CGCGTCGGGGCTGGGCATAACTCTGTCGGCGCGATCACGTCTCCCGGCGTGTTTCCGGTATCGGCTGTATCACACCGAAGACGAATCGATTGCTCGCGAATCCGATGCCTGCTCCGACGAGCACGAGCGCGAGCACCGACAGGACGGGCCGGTAGGTGACCCACAGCCAAGCGATCGCGATGACGATCGCCCCACCGACAACCGCCGTGAGCCGTTCGCCGTCGTACCCACGATCGGCAGCCGCGGCGACGAGCGCGGTCGCGACCGCGACGATCGGGACGATCCACCACAGTCCCACATCGACGCCGACCACGAATGCGAGTCCGACGCCGAGCACTGCGTTGGCTGCCCCTGCGCCGAGTTCCTGCCGGACGACCGGATGGAACAGTCGCTGCAACACGGCCTGCGATAAGCCAGCCGTCGGTGAAAGTCTGCCGAACCGCGTCTTCGCACGCCACGGGAACCGGCGCAACGGTAACAAGCACGCAGTCACGAGAGACGTCCATGGACCACCCGCCACACGCTCCGTCGTCGGACTCCGGCCATCCGGGCTCGACTCCATCCGGGTCGAACGGCCACCCCGGTCGTTCGCCGTCCGGACCGGACAGCCACCCCGGCGGCTCGCCGATGGACCGCGACTTCTCGCGAACGCCGTTGATCGTCACCTGGGAGGTCACCCAGGCCTGCGGCCTCGAATGTGACCACTGCCGGGCTGAGGCCCAGCCGGATCGTGATCCCGAGGAACTGACGACCGAAGAGGGCAAGCGACTGCTCGAGAGCGTCGCCGACTTCGGCCATCCGCCGCCCATCCTGGTCTTCTCCGGCGGGGATCCGCTCGAACGTCCCGACCTGGACGAACTGGTCGGTTACGCCTCGGAACTGGGGTTGCCGACTGCAGTGACGCCCGCGCCGACGGGGAACCTCACCAAGGACGTCGTCGAGCGGTTCGCCGAGGCAGGCGTCCACCGAATGGCCCTCTCACTCGACGGGCCGGATGCCGAGCGCCACGACGACTTCCGGGGCGAAGCGGGTAGCTACGAGCGCGTCCAGCAGGCGGCCGCGTGGGCCGAACAGGCCGGCCTCTCCATCCAGATCAACACGACCGTCACCGCGAACACCGCCGAGACGCTGCCGGCCATCGCCGACCAGGTCGAGGACCTCGGGGCGGCCATGTGGGAGGTGTTCTTCCTCGTGCCGATCGGCCGGGGGACCGAACTCGAACAACTCGCGCCCGTCGAGGCCGACGAGTGGATGGCCTGGCTCTACCGCCGCCAGCGCGAGGCCCCCTTCCGGCTGATCACCGTCGAGGCTCCCCAGTACCGGCGGATCGCCCGCGAAGTCGAGGGCGAACCCGTCTCTGTCGGTTCGACAAGGGCGGGCTCGGGCTTCGTCTTCGTCAGCTATCGCGGCGAGGTCTATCCCTCGGGGTTCCTGCCCGAGTCGGTCGGAAACGTCCGCGAGACGGATCTCGTGACGCTGTATCGCGACTCGGAGTTGTTCCGTCGGTTGCGCGACTCCACGGAGTTCTCCGGGCGTTGCGGGCGGTGTCCCTACCGTGAGCTGTGTGGCGGATCCAGGTCGCGTGCCTACGCGGTCACGGGCGATCCGTTCGCAAGCGACCCGCTGTGTCCGCTTGCCAGCCGTTAGACTAATTTATTCACTGTCTTTCGCTGTGTGCTCGTCCCCGCCGTACTGGCCGTCGACTCGACGCGCGGGAGTTCGATCTCGAAGGCCGTCCCGCCGAGTTCGCTGTCTTCGACGCCGATCGAGCCGCCGTAGCGATCGACGAGCATGTCGACCATGTAGAGGCCGATCCCGGAGCCGTCACTGTCGGGACCGTGTTCGCCACGCTCGAACAGCGTCTCGCGCTCGCTCTCGGCAATCCCAGGTCCGTTGTCGGCGACTCGGATCCGGACGGTCTCTCCGTCCGTCTCGACGGCCACGGTCGCGTGTGGCCCGTCGCTGTCGTTGTGCGTGATGGCGTTCGACAGGAGGTTGTGCAACACCGTCGTGAGTAACTCGTCGGCCTGTACCGCGACGTTCGGAACCGGCTCGGCGAGCGTGACCGTCGCGCCCGGATGACGCTCACGGAGGTTCTCGACTTGCGTGCGGACGACCTGTTCGATGGCGATCGGTCTGAGGTCGGCGTCCTCTTCTTCCAGCGCGGAGACGAACGTCCGGAGCCGCTCTGTGAGATCGATCGCTTCGCTGGTCGTCCGCTGGAGGCGGTCGAGGGCGTCCCGTCCCTCGGGATCGACGTGGCGCTCGAGTGCGTCTGCCGTTCCCGCGATGATCGTCAGATCGTTGCCGATGTCGTGGCGGACGATCCGGTTGACCAGCGCCAGTTTCTCGCGCTCGTCGGCCAGTTGTGTTCGCTCGCGTTCGCGTTCCGCGGCGACCGCCAGCCGCCGCGCGTCGTACCACCCGACGATCAACCCACCGAGGCCGCCGCTCGCGCCGTTGCCGGCGACGATGATCGCTGAATCGACGACAGCGATGCTGTTGCGCGCCTCGAACACCACCAGCGCGAAACCTGTCGCCGTCGCAGCGACTGTCCCGATCCCCCACCAGACGCCGACGTGTACACTCTGTTCGGCCGTCAGATGGGATCGAAAGGTCGCCACTCCGGCGACGGTGATCGTCACTGCGAGCGCGAGCGGGAAGACGCCGCCGAACAGCACTCCGCTCGGGGAGGACACCCCTTCGAGGAGTCGAGCGGCGATCACCGCTGCCAGTCCGAATCCGACACCGGCGACTGTTCCGCCGACGACGGTGCGGACTGTCCGGTCCGATCGGCCGGATACGACTCGGGCGATCACCTCTTCGAGCGTCGGTCCTCGTCGCAACTTGCGCCACGTACACACTGGATTCACCTAATCGTTCGGTTTGCTCCAGCCTGTTATTCTGTCTCGGGGAAGGGCACGTCGATGGCCTGTCCGTCGTCGGCGACGAACACGCGTTCGCCCTCGAAGACCGCCCTGGCCTCGTCTTCGAGGCGGTTTCCCTGTCCCGCATACCGCGTCGAGAGGTGGGTCAGTGCGAGCCGTTTCGCGCCGGCCCGGTTTGCCAGTTCCGCAGCCTGTTTGGCGGTCGTGTGGCCGGTCTGTCCGGCCCGGTCGCGTCGGTCCTCGGCGAAGGTCGCCTCGTGTATCAATAGATCGGCGTCCTCGGCCGCCTCGGCCGTGGCGACTGTCGGGCGCGTGTCTCCGGTGTAGACAACCCGCCGACCCGGCCGCGGCGGGCCGACGACCTCCTCGGGCTGGATCGTCCGCCCGTCGTGTTCGACCGGCTCGCCGGCGTGGAGCTTCGAGTATTTCGGTCCCGGCGGGATACCGAGCTCCGCCTCTGCCTTCTGCCGATCGAACCGACCCTTGCGGTCGCGCTCGATCAGCACGTACCCGACAGATGTCGTCCGGTGGTCGGTCTCGAAGGCTTCGACGGTGTACGCCTCGCGATCGAGAACCGTCTCGCCCGGACGGACCTGATGGATCCGCAGCGGGTAGGTCGGGCGCTCACCGGTGGCCTCGATCAGCTGTTCGAGCTGACTGCGCGTCCCGGCAGGCGCGTGGATCGCAATCGGGTCGGTCCGATCGTTGAAATCAAGCGTCTGAAGGAGTCCAGGAATCCCCAAGACGTGATCGCCGTGGAGGTGCGAGACGAAAATGTGAGAGATATCGAACCCGGTCGAAAAGCGCATCATCTGGCGCTGGGTCCCCTCGCCACAGTCGAAGAGCAATCGTTCGCCTTCCCGGCGCAGCAGGACGGCAGAGGGGTTGCGTTCGGTCGTCGGCACGGCCCCGCTGGTCCCCAGAAACGTCACACGCATCGTATGTCGTTTGTGGCATCCGCGAGTAAACTCCCTTCGGATCGCCGCAGTGCTTTTACCTGTGGTTGTGTATGGCACACACATGAAGTTCGTCATCGTCGGCTTCGGCCGGGTGGGCATCCGCACTGCGCACATCCTCGACAGCGAGGACCACGACGTCACGATCGTCGACAACGATCCGGAAACGGTCGAGCGCGCCAGCGACGAAGGGTTTAGGGCGCTCCAGGGGAGCGGCGACGACGAGTCGCTGCTGGAGGAGGCCGGAATCGCGACGGCCGACGCGATCGCGGCGCTGACCGGCGATCTCAACGTCAACTTCTCGGCGTGTATGATCGGCAAACACCACGGCGCCCGCACGGTCATGCGGATCGACGCGGACTACCGTGAGGAGATCTACGACGCCTACGCCAGCGAGGTCGACGAAGTCGTCTACCCCGAGCAACTCGGCGCAGCCGGGGCCAAGACGGCGCTACTGGGCGGCGACTTCAACGTCCTGGCGGACCTCACCGAACGACTGTCGGTCGCGACGATCGACGTCCCGGAGGGTGCGGAGGTGATCGGGCGGCGGGTCGTCGACATCGAGCTGCCGGGCGACGCGCGCATCTACGCACACGGGCGAGCAGACGAGCCGATGTCGATCCCGCTGCCGGACAGGACGATCGAGGCAGGCGATACCGTGGCCGTCACGACCGATCCCGAGTCACTGAAAGAGATCAGGGCGACGCTCGGCGCGTGAGCAGAAAGGGAAACGAGAGGGGTGGTAGTGGGTGCCCGGGCGCGCGATGAGGATGGGAGGCATAACGCTGTGCGCGCCCATGCTGTCGGTGTCTTCGATGCCCCATAAATTCACGTCAGACGGGCGCAAGACTGCGAGGCAGCGAGGCGGTTGTTTCCTCTCGGACCGATATCGGACAGTGACCACAACTCGGGCGCTTCCGAAGCCCAAACGATTATAATCACGCGGCGTGGAGTACCTAGTACGTGTGTGATGATACCATCCATCACACTCAGACTCACTCATGACCACCGACAAACCGGTGACCGACACGGACGCTGACGGACGGTACGCTGCAATCGAGACGGGCAGCGGCGAGACGGTAATCTACGATCGGGACAACCCCGACGCGTGGGTCCAGTCGGACTATGCAGTCGAAATGGGAACGTAACGCTGTCACCACCTGGGGCGTCATCGGCGAGGGCTTTTTGTGTCACTGGCCGGGCCCAACTAGCACTACAAGCGAGTCGACGATGAGAAACGCGATGCCCCGGCGACTGCGATCGTGGCACTCAATGTCATGAGTCTACGTGCCACACGTATATGTGAATGGGCTGCGTACGGTCGGCATGGTGATTTGATAGATGGGCGTCCTCGATTCGTTCGGAGGCCTCGTCAGTAGCATTATCGCAGCGGTCGTCATGCTCGTGTTCGCCATCCTCAGTTTCTTCGTTACCGTGTTCATCGTGGATGCGGGGGCAAGTCTGGCCGGTGTCTCGCCGGACGAGGGTGGCTTCGTGGTTCTCGCTGCCGCTATCCTCGCCGGCGCGGCGATTTCCGCCGGGGCCTCACCGATGACCGGCCTCAGCGGCATGGAGTGACGAACGTCCGTTCGAACAGTTATAGCCGACAGTCTCAAGACTGCAGTCGCTCCATGTGCTCTTCGAAAGCCGCCCAGAAGGGGTCCTTGCCGGGGTGGTCGACAGCCTCGCCGTCGACGACCAGTCCCGATCCGTCGACGACCTCGCCGACGTCGGCCGCGGGGACCCCCTCGTGTTCGAGGGCGGTGAGGACCTCCCCGACACCGTCGGGATCGACCGTCGCCAGCAGCGTCCCCTCGCTGATCGAGATCCAGGGATCGACTCCGAAAAAGTCACAGGCTTCGTGGACGCCGGGTTGAACCGGGACGCGCTCGCGCTCGATTTCGATGCCCACGCCGGCGGCACGTGCCATCTCGAAGAGTCCGCCGTAGACGCCCCCCTCGGTCGCGTCGTGCATCGCCGTCACCGGTCCGGCCGCGGCCGCTACCAGCGCGTCCCGGACTGGACTCATGTCGTAAAAGCGGTCCTTGGCGTCCTCGATGGTCGCTGTCGGCAGTTCGCCGTCCAGCAGCGGCTCGAACTGGATCGACAGCAGGCCAGTCGTCTCGATGGCGGGACCCTTGGTGACGATCACGCGATCGCCCACGTTCGCACCGTCCGGGCGGACGAGATCGTCGGGGTCGCCGACGGCCATCGACGTCCCACCGCCGACCATCGGGTAGTTGCAGCCGGCATAACGGGCGGTATGGCCGGTCACGATCGACACGCCCAACTCGCGTGCCTCGCGGTCGAAGGTCCCCCAGACCGTCTCGAATTCCTCGTCGGTGATCTCCGGCGGGAGGTTGAAGTCGACGCTGAGATACGCCGGATCCAGCCCCGAGACGGCGACGTCGCTGATCAGGACGTGGAAGGCAAACCACGCCGCCCGCTCGAATCCGACGGCGGGCATGATAAATACTGGATCGGTCGCCATCGCCAGCGCCTGCCCGCCGATTTCGACGACTCCGAAGTCGACTCCGTGCTGTGGCCCGAGTACCACGTCTTCCCGATCGGCCCCCAGGGAGGGATAGATGTACTGATCGAAGAACTCTCGATCCGCTTTCCCGAGCTCTGGCTCGCTCATTACTGGACGATATTCGCCCGTGGTTGTAAGCTCATCGGATGTTCCGTCGATCAGTCGTGGAGCACCGACCCGATATCGCCGAGCGAGTCGACGACGTGGTCGGGGGTCACGTCCCCGTCCGGGCCGGAACTGCTGCCGGTTCGGACGAGAACCGTCGTCATCCCGGCACGCGCCCCGAGCACGATGTCCGTCTCGAGGCGGTCTCCAACCACGAGGTACTCGCCGGGGCGGCCGTCGATCCGGTCCAGAATCGCCTCGATCATCGCCGTTGATGGCTTGCCGAAGATCCGATCGGGTTCGTGCTCGGTCGTCTCGGCGATCGAACGGATGATCGCGCCGGAACCGGGGATCGGCCGGCCGTCGCCGTCGGGGAACGTCCGGTCGGGATCAGTCCCGTAGAAGGGGACATCGCGTTCGAGAACGCGGATCGCGTCAACCAGATCGTCGTAGTCGAACGCGGTCGTCCAGGAGGCGAGCAGGAGATCCGACGCCGCCGGCTCCTCACAGAGGTCGATACCGCGGGCCTCGAGTTGCGCGCGGAGGCCCTCGCTCCCGATCACGAATGCGCTGTCCTCGCCGTGGGCCGCTGCCAGGAACTCGGTCGTCACGACGCCGGACGAGAGGACGCGCTCGGGGCGGGTACTGATGCCGATCGCATCGAGCCGATCGACGTACTCGCTCGGACTGTGTGAGGGGTTGTTCGAGACGAACCAGACCCCTCCGGGGAGAGACGCGAGTCGCTCGAGACCGGCAAGTGCGCCGTCGATCGGTTCACCGCCGTGATAGACCGTGCCGTCAAGGTCGACGACGGCACCGTGGAATGTCATCACTGCGAACCAGGCACTCAACAGACAAAGCCGCTCTGTTTGTCCGCCCCGAACCGTCGCGCCCTGACGCCAACGACAGTGCGGCACGCGGACGTGAGCGTCGGTGTGACGTCTTTCGTGCCCTCTGTCATCGACTCGTCCGGGTCAAGACGACAACAGGCTGGTCGTCGCTGTTCGGATCGCGCTGGAGCACCAGCACGTACGTCGCGTCGCCGGTCGGTCGCCCGAGCTTGACCGGTGACCGCATCGACTCGTCGACGATCGGAGCGTCGATGACGGCTGTCTGTCTCGACCCACCCTCGACGCGATAGCGAGCGACCGTGACGTTTCCGTCGTCGACTCGTTCCAACCGGAACTGTCGGATCGGCGCGTTCGCGAGTGAATCCCGGGGAAAGGACAGTTCGACGGATCGCTGTGGTCCTACGAGCCCTTCCGGCGGGAGTGGCTCTTCCTCGATGAGGTGTTCGGCAGCTGTCTCGATCTCTGCGACGTCGGACTCGACGGTGCTTTCGCCACGAGCGGTCGCCGCCGATTCGACTGCGGGCACCGACATCGCGATCAGTGTTGCCGCCAGGATGGCGGCGATGACGTATCGGATCACGGCAGTTTCGACGTCAGCGATGCGAGCAAGCCCCTACTGGATCCGTCCGCGTCGTCGGCATCGTCTGAGTTGTCGGGCTCGCCCTGTGCTGGAGCCGGACGGGGACGACTCCCGTACCGGCGGTTGATCTCGTCCGGATCGGCTTCGGGGATAGAACCACGAGAACGGGCCCACGTCCTGTCGTTGGCGCGTGTTACTCCACCGGATCTATTGTCGGTACGAGCCTCCGCGTCGGACCCGTCGCTGGCCCGCTCCGGCGAGTCGCCGTCGCTTTTGACACGGCCGATGCCCGACCGCTTGCGATCGGTCCCCTCGACGAGATTGTCGACGGTCTCGGCAATGGCGTCCTCGTCGATCGGCACAGCTGTCCTATCCGGACCGGTTGTCGGTCGGTACTGATCGACGCCGTCGGTCTTTTTCCCGCGCCGGTTCGACTCCTCGTCGGTCGACAGCTTACCTGCCTCCCGGTCGGCAATCGACTGGCCCTCACTCGCGTCGTCATCGGCTGCACGGCGTCCGATATCGTCGACGCGCCGTTCGAGCGATTCGACCGCAGCCAGTGCCGCCGCCGACTGTTTCTCGACCGACTCGTTGATCGAATCCACGTTGGTGATGTATCCCCGCATCGAGTCGGTCCGCCCCTCCAGATCCGCGACGCGATTCTCGATCTCTTCGAGTCGGCCCTCTATTCGTTCGAGTCGGTCGATGACCTCGGCGAGGTCAGCCAGCTCGTCGAAATCGTGTTCGCCGTCGATCACCGTCCGCTCGACGGCAGACAGTCGTTCCTCCAGCCGCTCGATATCGGGCATGCCGTCTTTGGTCTCGCTCTCTTATTTAAACACTTCGACGACGGCACGTGGCTGGGCCAGCCGGAGTCGGGCCGGACACCGGGAATCGAGTGTCGGCTCGCCCTCTCGGGTGCCGGTTCCTACAGCTCGGACGCGCGCGGGCTCTCACCGCCGTGAGGCGTGTCCCGCCGGCGGACGGTCGCGGCGTGGACGGTCTCGGTGGCGTCATCGACGACGATCACCTCCCCGGTTTCGGTGGGCATTCGCTCCTCGAGGGAGGCGTTCATGTAAGTCGGTTGGGTGGCTTTCAGCGCCTCGATGTCGGTTCCGGAGGTCAGCCGGTGGGAGACGATGACGTCGGACTGGGAGACTCCGACCGGCGGGACGGCGCTGGGACGCTGAGTCGCCATCACGAGGCTCACCCCGGGTGTGCGGCCCCGCGTGAGGACGGTTTCCAGCGCCGTCGCGGCGACACCGTCGAAGAAGGTATGGGCCTCGTCGAACAGCAGCCACGGGAGGCGGTCAATCTCTCGGTCGACGCGGGCGCGGTAGAGCGCCTCGCCGATCGCACGGGCGACGGCATTCATCGGTGCGGCGTCGAGTCCCGAGACGTCGACGACCGTGATCTCCGGGCCGGCCAGGTCGACGACGGAGACGCCCTGTTCGTCGAAGACTCCCCACGAGTCGGCGAGGTTGATGTGGTTGATCGCGGCGCGTTTGTCCGGTCCCGGGGCGTCGGCGTGCTGGACGTGCTGGCGCATCCCTGCCAGGCTGGCGTGTTCCTGTGCGGCCTGCCAGACCAGTCCGCCGGCACCGCTCTCGGGCGAGAGTTCGAGCAGTGCACACCACGACCGGGGGTCGAGTGTGTTCGGGCGGACGGGTGGCGCGGTCATGACCTCGGCGGGGACGGGGTCGCCGCGCGACTGTTCGGCGAGTGTCTCGAACACGCCCATCGGGTCGACGACGACGGGTGCGACACCCTCCGCACGGGCGAGTGCTTCGGCGATCACCCCCAGCGTGTAGGACTTACCGTAGCCGCGCTTGCCGACGACCAGTATCGCGTGCGGGCCGTCGAGGTCGATATACAGCGGTGCGCCGCTGGAGCCGTCCAGCGCGCGGTAGGTCCCCAGCTTGCCGGTGGGTCGTTCCTCGAGCGATTCCCCCTCCCCACGTCCGATGACGAACGTCACGGTGGAAGGCTGGCCGAACCGCGTATTTTGTGTTTCGATTCGTGGCCGCCTACCCCCTGTCAGGGTTTAAGTACGAAGAGGGGACCAACCGGTGATGTATGCGCGAACGGAGATCGTTGCGCACGGACGAACGGGGTATCGAGGGGTTACCGATCAGGCTCGTGATCGCCATCGTGGTGGGGGTCGCGGCGCTGTCGGTCATGATGACTATCATCGACGACATCGGCACCGTCGGTGAGGAGGAGCTGTCTGCGAATCCGAACGAGGAGGTT
>JBMCBU010000058.1:0-10299 GCA_048623335.1 Halapricum sp. | reverse complement strand
CGGGTTTACTTCTTTCCTTCGTATCTGATTGTTTTCTATCGCTATATCGCTTTATTCACAGAATCGATCACGAAGCGTCGACATCGAGGCGACTCTGGAGGTCGAGACCGTCGACGAAAAGTACGTTTGGGGGAGTATGTGATCGATAGTCCGGACTCGGTGGAGACGAGTCTCAGCTTCGAAGCGTCCAGACCTGGACGTCGTCCATCAGTTCCGTCGGGTCGAGGTCCCGAACGCCGGTCCCGGAGTGACCGACGACCGTCGCCGAGGTCGCGACGCCGGCGCGCAACGCTTTCTTGTCGTCCCAGCCCTGTTCGTATGCCCACATGATAGCAGCGAACATCGAGTCACCGGCACCGACGGTATCGACCACCTCGACGTCGAGCGCGGGCGCATAGAGCGTCTGCTCGGGCGTTACCATCATCGCACCCTCGGCTCCGAGCGAAGCAATGACGCGCTCGAACCCGTGCTCTCGAAGCTGTCTGGCGGCTTGCGCGCAGTCGTCGATGTCCGTGACTTCGATCCCGGTCGCCTCCTCCAGTTCGACCTCGTTGGGCTTGACGTACTCGTAGGTGCCCTCGAGTGCCATCATGTCGTCGCCGTGAATGTCGAGCGCGGTGTCCCAGTCGCCAGCACCGGCGAGCCGGTCGATGTCTGAGGGCCCCATCCCCCGCGGGAGGCTCCCGCCGACGTTGACGATCGACGGGTCGTACTCTTTCAGAACGGCGACGAGTTCGTCGACGACCTCCGAGCCGACATCGGGCCCCGACTGGTTGAGCCGATACTGGTGATTCGGCGCGAGGATCGCCGTATTCATTCGCGTCGACTCCTCGATCTCACAGAAGTCCGTCGGGACGTCGAACGACGCGAGATTCTGTTTGATGAAATAGCCGGTAAAGCCGCCGATGATGCCAGTCGCGACGGTCTCGTGTCCGAGCGCGGTCACGAACTGCGAGACGTTGATCCCGTTGCCCCCGGAATCGAACCGGGCGCCGGTCGATCGCTGAACGGCATCGGCCTCGAGCGGTTCGTCCATCTCGATGGTCTGATCCACTGCCGGATTCGGTGTTACTGTCAGTATCATGGGTACAGATGCGCCGCGGCTCGGCGCAGGCTACTAGCCGGAGATGACTCACCGCGGATTCATAAACGGGTCGATATACGCCCAGTTCGTGTTACAGCCGGTCGATGACGGCCGCGGCGAACTCCTCGGTCGACGCGTCGCCGCCCAGATCAGGCGTGTGTGGCCCTTCCGCCAGCACCGTCTCGACCGCATCGGTTACGCGAGTCGCCTCGGCGTCATAGCCCAGGTGGTCGAGCATCATCGCCGCCGAGAGGATCATCGCCGAGGGATTGGCGATACCGTGGCCGGCGATGTCGGGCGCAGAGCCGTGGACCGGCTCGAACAGCGCGTTGTCATCACCGACGTTCGCACTGGGCAACAGCCCCAGCCCGCCGACGAGCCCGGCCGCCAGATCCGAGAGGACGTCACCCGCGAGGTTCGGCGTGATGATCACGTCGTACGCTTCGGGATACATCACGAGTTTCATCGCCAGCGCGTCCATCAACTCGGTGTCGTAGTCGGCACCGCGCTCCTCGGCGACCGCCTCGGCGGCTTCCAGGAACAGGCCGTCTGTCTCCTGCATCACGTTCGCCTTGTGCGCAATGGTCACGGTGTCGTAGCCGTGTTCCTCGGCGTACTCGAAACCGTACTCGGCGATCTTTCGCGAGGCCGCCCGCGTGACGACCCGGGTCAGCGTGGCGACGTCGTCGGTGAGCCGGCTCTCGATCTGGGCGTAGACACCCTGGGTGTTTTCGCGGATAAAGACGATGTCCGTCTCCGGCTTGACCGCCTCCAGCCCGGGATAGGCTTGCGCCGGCCGAACGTTCGCGTACGAGCCGACGACATCTCTGAGTGGAAGAATAATGTCGGCCGCGCGCTCGCCGGCCGCGCCGAACAGCGTCGCGTCGGACTCGCGCGCGAGTTCGACCGTCTCCTCGGGCAGCGGCTCGCCGGTCTCCTCGGCGACGTGATCGCCAGCTGTCCCCTCCTGAAACTCGAAGTCCAGCTCGAGGGCGTTCAACACGTCGATCGCTGCGGGCGTCACTTCCTGTCCGATCCCATCGCCGGGGATGACCGCGATCCGGTGGCTCATGCGTCGAGTTCGCGCGGGCGGCGAAAAGAGCGTGTCGATCCACCGCTCTCCGCGTGGTGTTCGCCTCCCGCGTTCGCAAACCGCTGTGCGCGAAAAGCCCGATCAAACGAGTCTGTAGCAAACGTTTCGGGGGTCGTGGAAACACCTTTGTATTAGCATATCGTAATATACTAATGGGGAAAGATGTCATGGCACAACCCACCACCCCCCGCTATGGCTCGGAAGCCGTTTACGAGGGTCGCATAGCGGGCAACCGGCAGTGCGGGGAACCGGACACGGAGATCACCGTCACGGAGGCTGGGGTACACGCGCGGTCGATCGACGGGAGTGACGGCGCTCTCGAGTTCTCGCTCGCGTACGAGGCGATTACGGGACTGCAATGTAACGGAGTACTGAACAGGTCGATCACGATCGAGACCGACGACGCGTCGTACGAGGTCCCGACGACGATGCTGGACGAGCGACAGTTCAGGCAAGCGATCGTCGAGCACGGCGACCTCTCGAACCCCTGTGGACGGCGCATCGCTGATCGGATTGGGGTGTGTCCGTGCACGGCCGGCACTTCGCTCGGCTGTGTGCTCGTCGTAGCCGGCATCGGGCTCGTGCTCTCGGTCTTCGGCGCGCTCCTCGGTGCAGGGGCCATCGCCGCCGGGGTCACGCTACTCGTGTTGGCGTACCTGTCCCGAAAGATCGCAGCCTGGCGAGGAGCCAACCGCTGGGAGCGGACGAACGGTTCAGAGCAGCTGACAGCTTGATTGCCGTGCTCGGTTTTATCTATCTACTTGCTCTCGAACGACCGCACGAATTGTCTCGACGCCGTCGACGATCCGATCGTCCGCTACGGCATAGTAGTTGTTCACGCCGTCGCGCTCGCGGATGACGATGCCCCGGTCGCGCATGAGTTTGAGATGCTGGGAGACCGTCGATTGTGCGATGCCAGTGTGCTCTTCGATATCAGAGACGGAGTACTGCTGGCCGGTTTTGAGCACGTCGAGGATCTTCAGTCGGTTCGCGTTGGAGCAGACGCTACAGAAATCCGCGTGAGCCTCGTAGAACCGATCGTCTTCGAGCTCGTGCATGCCCACAAAATGGCCGGTCGGAAACAAATACCATTCGTTCGTGTCCTGTCTCCCTGGAGGAGGTGAAACGCGAATGATTTTTCAAGATAGTCTGCTTACGTGTCGAACGTCATGGTAGACACCGACGACTTGCGCGAACAGTTTATCGATGCCTTCGAGGGTGCGGACTATCCGATCGCCAGCCCGATGGATCTCGTGCCGGCACTGCCAGACGGTCCGGGGACGACGTTCGATTCGGACGAGTTCTCGATGACAGCGATGGAGTTGAACACGAAACTCGGTAGCGGAAACTTCCCATACGAAGACGTTGAGTCGTTCGTCGACGACGTGATGGACCAACTCGAAGAGCAGGATCTGCTGTAGTCGTTCGGAGAACCAGGGTTTATCTTACCGGTCGCCCGAGGTTCGAGTAGATGCTCAGCCCCGAGATGGAGGATTACCTCAAAGCGATCCACGAGCACCAGCGCGAGACAGCGGGGCCAGTATCCACGTCCACCATCGCCGAGAGCATGGACGTGACGCCGCCAACAGCCACGAGCATGATGGAGAAGCTCGAGGATCGCGGGTTCGTCGAGCGCGAGAAGTACAAGGGCGTTCGGCTCACCGAGGAGGGAGAGACGATCGCAGTCGAGGTGATTCGCCACCATCGCCTGCTGGAGACGTATCTCACCGACAAACTCGGCTTCGATTGGACTGACGTGCACGAAGAGGCCGACCGCCTCGAACATCACATCTCGGAGGAGTTCGAGCGTCGCGTCGCCGCCCAACTCGACGATCCCGACGTCGACCCACACGGGGATCCGATCCCCAGCGACGCCCTGGAGCCGCTGGAAGGATGTGTCGGGACGGCCCTCAGCGAGTGCCACGAGGGCGATACTATCGAAGTCACCCGCGTTCGGGATCGCGACCCGGACGAACTCGACTATCTCTCCGAGGCAGGGATCGTCCCCGGAACGACGCTAACTGTCGTCGACGTTCCACCGATCGGCTTGCTCGAGGTCGAACTCGAAGACGGGACACGGGTCTCGCTGCCCGAGCACGTGGCCGCGACGATCAGGGTGACCGAAGCGGGCGGATAGCCCACGTCGTGATCGGCACACCTGATCCGGATTGACCACACCAGTCGTGCGGTTTCACCGATATATCGGTGCGACGATCGCGATCACACCAGCAACTGGATGTCGGCGTCGGCCATGTCCTGCAGTGCCGTCGCGGCACCGACGTCGGTCGTGACGCCGTCGTAAAACTCGTCGGTGTCGTAGCCGAACAGGTCGGCGGTCATCTGACACGCCTGCAGGTCGACGCCCATTTCGAGACTCGTGTCGATCAATTCCTCGATCGTCGCAGTCCCGTTGTCCGCTATCTCGCGGTTCATGTACCAGGTCGCGAGGCGGTCGCCACCGGGGAACGCTCCGAGGGCGTTGGGCATCGGCATGCTGGGGTTGCCGACGGCACTGACTTTCAGATCCCGTGAACGGTCTTCGTGGAGGATGTCGAGCCCCCAGAACGTGTGAAAGACCGTCACTTCCCAGCCGAACGCGGCGGCCGTACTCGCCAGGATCAGCGGCGGATAGGCCATGTCTAGCGATCCCTTCGTCGCGATGATCGACATCTTCTTTCGGTCATCGCCGGCTTCGAGGTCGGCCACGTGCGTCTGGAGTTCGTCGATGCGCTCCTCAAGCGCCTCGCGCGACGGCGGTGTTCCGTCCTCGCCGGAACGACTGTCGGTACTCATCGGTCACTCGCTGCGCACGTAGTGCGTGTAGACGGTCTCGCTGTCCATCTCGGTCTGACCCTGTTCCAAAAGCGTCACACCGTCCGTCGAGCCGGCCCAGCCGCCGAGGTCGCTTTCGCTTCCCGGATCTGTGGCTAGTACCTCCAGAACGTCACCGCTCTCGAGGTCGTCGATCGCCTGCTTGGTCTTGACGACCGGCATCGGACAGTTCTCGCCTCGCACGTCGAGCGTCTCGGTAGTCGTGAACTCCTGTGTCATGGTTGTATTGAGCGTACTGCGCAATATAGCTCCCGAGTACAAAAGAGTATTGTTAGGTGAAAACTGCACACGTCTACCCGTTTGAATTCAACCCATAACCAGACATTTTGGGCTTTTTAAGTTGTCTTCATCGGTCACTTCTGTAACAGTTCGGTGCGTAATATTGCCACAAATATACACTACTATCCAAACGTTTTAGTAGCACGCAAGGGTAACAACGGGTGAGCATGACCAAGCCATTCGTACTCGACGAGGACGGTGACGTCAGTATCGTCGGTCCGCCGGGACTCGAGCGGTTCTTGGGCGGGCCGGCGGGCGGACACTCCGAACCGGACGCGGACGCAGTCGACGCAGATGACGATTGAGCCACTACAGATCACGATCGAGGCGCTGTTTCCCAACGGCACCGCGCACTACGCCGCCGGCGGGTTGTTGATCGGACTCGGCGTCGCGGTGGTCTACGCGGGCACGGGGATCATCGCCGGCGCGAGCACGTTCCTGGAATCGACGTGGTCGTACGTGTCGTCGGTTTCGCGGTTCAACCAGCCGAAGTACCTCGCCTCCCGTGACTGGCGGGTCGTCTTCACCGTCGGGATCGTCGCCGGTGCGGCAGTGTACGCGCTGACGCTCGGGCCCGGCGGCTGGACGACCGACGTCCAGCTGTGGCGGCTGTTCGTCGGCGGGATTCTGGTGGGCGTCGGCACGCGCGTGGGCAAAGGTTGCACCTCGGGACACGGCGTCTGCGGTGTCGGATCGGGGTCGAACACCTCCTTCGTGAACGTCGCGACGTTCCTGGTGTTCGCGATCGGGACCGCACAGGTCGTCGCCGCAGTGGGGGTGTCACCGTGAGCGACCGCTCGCCGGCGTTCCACGCGGTGGTGCTCCTCGGTGGGTTGATCTTCGGCTTCGGTCTCGGACTGAGTCAGATGGCCCGCCCGGAGGTCGTGCTGGACTTCCTGCAGTTCGAAGATTTCGGCCTGCTGTTCGTGATGGGCGGCGGCGCGGTCGTCACGGCGATCACGTTTGCCGTCGTCCCGCGGCTGTTCGACAGGGCGCCCCTTACGGGCGATACCTTCAGAAAGCGCGTCAAGTCCTTCGACCGCAACGTCGTCGTCGGCGGAACGATCTTCGGCGTCGGCTGGGGGCTGTCGGGCATCTGTCCCGGAGCCGCCTACGCGAGTGTCGGGATCGGCAACTACCCGATCCTTGTCGCGATCGGCGGCATGTTCCTCGGCGCGTACGCGCAGGGATACTGGCGTTCCTACCGCCAGCGGACCGACGCAAGCGTCTCCGTGGCCGACTGATCGCCCTCGACTCCCGACCGACATGCACCAGCCGACACCTCGCTGTATGTTCCGGCTGTTCGTGACCGCTACCATTAATATTGTGTAATATTGGATGTTACCAACAATACTATAACGCCGGGGCTACTACGAGGGAGTATGCGCGCAGTATATGCGACTGACCTGTCCTCGGCGATCGACACGGCGATCGACTCGCGGGTGTGTCTGAAGTGTCTCGGGCGATACGGCATCGACGAGATCGATCTGATCACGGTCACGAGCCCCAATATCACGACGGGAATGCCGGGTAGTGATATCGGCAGTCGGACGAAGCGGGGTCTCGAACGGCAGAAAGCGCAACTCGAGTCGGAGGGGTTCACCGTCAACACACACGTCGTGCGTGGGACGCCCCACCGGCGGATCAACGGCCTCGCGGAGCAGATCCACGCCGATCTCATCATTGCGGGTTCACGCGGTCAGAGCCCGCTCAAGCAGCGGTTCATCGGCAACACGGTCAAGAACCTCGCCCGGACGGCCGTCAGTCCGCTTTTGGTCCAGCGGATCATCAAACGTGACGGGTCACCGGAGGTCGCGAACAAGCATCTGTTCCGTCGCATGCTGTACGCGACCGATTTCTCGGAGAACGCCGAGCGAGCGTTCGAGCAGTTCGACCGCACGAAAGCGGCGACCCACGAGGCGACGCTGTTGCACGTCGCCCCGCCTGACCGTCGTACCAGCGAAGACGGTGTCGAAGACGCACAGGCACGTCTCGAATCGATGGCCGAATCGCTCCGGGAGAAGGGGATCGAAACGACGACGATGCTTCGCGAGGGGGAAGCCGTCCAGGAGATCCTGGCCGCCGAAGACGAGATCGATCCGACGACGATCCTCCTGGGGGGACGTGGTCGAAGCCGCCTTCGCCGGCTCCTGCTCGGGAGCACGTCCGAGGACGTCACGGCCAGGGCAGACAGCAACGTCTTGCTCATCCCGCCAGCACGGTAATCCGGTCGGGCGTCGGACTGACGCTTCCAGGGGTATCCGGCCTGGGAAAAGCCTATACTCCGGTTGTGAGAACGACATGTATGGAGTACGATATCGAGCACCGGCCGTCGTACGCGTTGATCACGGCCGAACTGAACCAGGGAGAACAGCTGCTGGCCGAGGCCGGGGCGATGGTCAGCCACACCGACGGCATCGAGATCGAGACCAGCGCAAGCGGCGGTATGTCGAGTTCGCTGAAGCGCAAGGCCTTCGGCGGCGAATCGTTCTTCATGAACACGTTCAGTGCCGAGCGGCCGGGCCACGTGAGGCTTGCGCCGCCACTGCCAGGAGACGTGACACACTATCAACTCGATCGTGAGACGCTGTACGTCCAGTCGGGATCGTTCGTCGCCGCGCAGCCGGACGTCGAGATCGACACGGAGTTCGGCGGGGGAAAGACCTTCTTCGGCGGGGAAGGGCTGTTCCTGCTCGAGTTGACCGGAGCCGGCTCGACGTTTCTGTCCAGTTACGGTGCGATCGAGTCCCGCGAACTCGGCCCCGGCGAGTCCTACACCGTCGACACGGGCCACATCGTCGCGTTCGAGGGATCGGCTGACTTCTCCGTCCGGAAGGTCGGCGGGCTGAAGTCGACGCTGTTCAGCGGCGAGGGGTTCGTCTGTGAGTTCACCGGTCCGGGGACTGTCTGGTTGCAGACCCGTAGCCCGGACGCGTTCCTCCACGACGGCGGCGGTCGTGACGGTGGATTCAGCATCGACTTCTAGCCCGACGGGTACGCAGGTCCCGGAACTCGCACTCTACGACAGCGCGCTTTCGACAGCGCTGGCGACCGATCGAGCTTTGGCTGCCAGCGCCTCGGAGACGTCGCCCGCCTCGACGGCCGCGTCGAGTTCGTCGTCGTCGACCCGTTCGACCGTGCCGTCGGCGTGTTTGAGCACGTCGACGTGCAGATCGACGTACCTGACGCTTCCGGGGAAGATCTCGACCGGCGTGCAGATGTTGACGTAGGTGCCCCGAGTCTGGCCGTCCCTTCCGTTGTAGATCGTCGGATACCACCACTTGCCCTCGGTGAACTTCGTCCGGGCGACGTCGCCGGCCTGTCGATCGACTCCGAGTCCGTCGTAGGTTCCGCCGGGCGACATCTCGCGTTCGACCCACACCGTCCCCGAAGGATCGTACTCGGTGACCTCGCCCCGGCCGAGCCGGATGCAGTGGCCCGCGGGCTTGCCGTGGTCGATGGCGACGGTATCGCCTTCGGTGGGGCCGAACTGCCGGGTGACGGCCTCGAAGGGGAACTCACCGTCGCCGTCACAGACGGCTTCGACGAAATCGACGGCGGCGCTCGCACGTTCGTCGCCGGCCTTGATCCGGTGGTGGCCGGTCATCGTCGTCGTCACCGCGTCCCTGATCCCGTCCAGTTCGAAGCGGGATTCGCGCCCGAACCACGTCCAGACCGTCGGCTGTCCCTCGAAGACGGGCTGGGGCGTCTCTTCACCCTGGTCGGAATCGGCGAGCGCCCCGTCGAGTGCTTCGGCGCGTTCGACGGCGGCCTCTAGCGCGTCGCCGAGTGCGTCGAGGCCGGCCTCGTCGGCAGCGCGACTCCACTTCGCGCGCCAGCCCTCCGGTGGCTCGGTCGAAAGGAGGTCGACGAGTTCCGGACTGCCGCGTCCCTCGATCGCCCCGTCTCGAACGAGCGTGACCAGCGGGCGCTGGACGCGCACGGTGGTATCGACCACCGGACGACCGCCGTCCCAGGGCGCTCGTGGCTCGACGACCTGCACTCGAACCGCATCACCCGCGTCGACGTGGTCGTCGGTGTTCGAGAACGGCAAAAAGCCCGAACGCTCGCCCAGGTCGACGAACGCACCGCTCCCCTTCGTCTCGGTAATCGTCGCGTCCCAGACCGAGCCACGGGCGGCCGGGTCCCGCCAGGTGAGCGTATCCACGGCGACCTCCACGAGTTGCTGGCGTATCTCGGGGGCAGTCGCTCCGACGATACCGACACCCTGTCGGTCGTCGCTCGCGAAGACCGTCGCCTCCGCCGGCGCGAGGTCGAACTCCCGGTCGAAGCGGTCGTCGATCGGTGGCGAAGACTGGACGACCTCGAACCCGTCGCTGCTCGCGAGCAAGCGAGTCAGTGCGGTCGTGTAGATCCCCCGGATCTTCACGCGGGAGATGTCACTCATGAGCCGGGCCTCCAGGAGCGCGGTCGCTGCGAATGAAGTGCATCGACCCACGGTTCGCTGCCCGTCGTTGAAAACGCCGCGGTTGTGGCTCAGCCGTGACCGAGTTCACAGCGCGTTCAACACGAGAACGAGGACGCCGAACATCGCGCCGAACGCGACGACAGACCGGGGGTCCATCTTGATCGCGTTGCGGTCTTCGGCATCGAAGTACCGGACGAGACCGGCACTGGACATCAGGCCGCCGCCGTCGCTAGAGCTCATATCCGCTATTCCGTGGTTCGAGAGCCTAAGTGTTTCGGCTCGCCGAGCCGTTCGAGTCGGCCAGGCGGTATCAGAACGTCGAGGATACGGTGGGCGCGCTGCCTACAGTTCGCCGAGCTTTCTGAGGACCTGGCCACGGTACTCCTCGTCGCTTTCGACGCCTTTCTTCTCCAGGACGTTGCGCTGGAGCTTATCGAGGGCGACGTTGAACGCGGTCTCGGAGCCGTAGCCTTCGCCGGAGCCGGCCAGCTGTCCCTTGTTGGTCCGCAGTCGGATCTGACACTGGATCAGCGGCGTCCCGCGGAGCTTCTCCTTGTGTTCGTGGAACCGAACGTGGGCGTG
>JBMCBU010000057.1:0-10418 GCA_048623335.1 Halapricum sp. | reverse complement strand
CTTCTGGAGGATCATCGCCGAGACCTGCTCGGGCGTGTACTCCTCGCCGTCGAGTTCGACCGTGTAGTCGTCCTCGCCCATGTGACGCTTGATCGAGGCGACCGTCTGCTCGGGGTTTTTGACGGCCTGGTTCTTCGCGGGCTTGCCCACGAGTCGCTCGCCGTCGTCGAAGGCGACCACGGAGGGTGTCGTCCGCTCACCTTCGCTGTTGACGATGATCTCCGGATCTGCGCCTTCCATCACCGCAAACGCGGAGTTGGTCGTCCCCAGGTCGATTCCGAGGATCTTGTTGCTCGCCATGTTGGAGATACCTACCCGTCTGATCCGGTTAAAAGTTGCTAGACGCACCGAGGCCGAACCCGTCTCGACCGTCCGAGATCGGCCGTCTCAGGGAATCTCCGTCACCCCTTCCGGAGCTTATAAATCGACCGCTTTCAGACCGAACAGGTTCGATACCCGGACCGGTTCACAACTTGTACAACTCGCTGTACTTCTCGGTCACGTACTCGAGGAAGTACTCGGCGGTATAGGGTTCGCCGGTCGCGAGTTCGACGAGTTCGTCGGTCGTGTACCGCGCCCCGTGACCGTGGACGTTCTCGCGAAGCCACGTCTGTAGATCGTCGAACTCGCCGTCGCGGATCGCATCGTCCAGATCACCGAGGTCGTCCTCGGCGGCCGCGTAGAGTTGCGCCGCCATGACACTGCCCAGCGTGTACGTCGGGAAGTATCCGAAGTTGCCGTGACTCCAGTGGATGTCCTGCAGCGCGCCCTCGGCGTCGTTTTCCGGGCGGATCCCGAGATACTGCTCGTACTTGTCGTTCCACGCCTCGGGCACGTCTTCGACGTCAAGCTCGCCGTTGATCAGGTCGCGCTCGATCTCGAAGCGGACGATAATGTGCATGTGATAGGTGAGTTCGTCCGCGTCGACGCGGATGAGATTGTCGTCGTAGACGCGGTTTGCGGCCCGATAGAACGTCTCTCCGTCGGTATCGTCGAGGCCGTCGAATGCCTCGTGGACGTCCGCTTCGATCCGGTCCCAGAACGGGCGGCTGCGGCCGACGTGGTTCTCCCAGAGGCGTGACTGCGACTCGTGGACGCTGAGGTTTCGTGACGAGCCCAGCGGCGTACCGAACTCTTCCTGAGGGAGCCCGAGGTTGTAGAAGGCGTGGCCGAACTCGTGGATGGTCGCCGTGAGCGCACTCAGCGGATCGTCTTCGAGAAATCGCGTGGTGACCCGGCAGTCGAACTGGTTGCCCGACGTGAACGGATGACTGGAGGTGTCCAGTCGTCCGCGCTCCCAGTCGTATCCCAGATCGGTGAGGATTTGCCGCGAGAGGTCTTCCTGTGCCTGCTCGGAGTAGGTCCCGTCAGCGAAGGGATCGGGGAGGGTGACGTCGCTGTCGCCGACGGCCTCGATAAGCGGGACGAGTTCCTCTCGGAGCCGTTCGAGCACGCGCTCGGCCGTCTCCAGCCCCAGGTAGGGTTCGTAATCCTCGAAGAGGACGGCGTATGGGTCGCGGTCGGGGTCGATCTCGGCGGCGTACGCACGTCGCAACTCGACCAGCTCCTCGAGGATCGGCGCGAACTGCGAGAAGTCCGACTCGGCCTTCGCGGACTCCCAGACTTCGAGAGCCTCCGAGGATTTCGCGCTGAGTTCCTCGATCAGGTCCCGGGGAACCGCCGCGGCGCGGTCGTGTTCGCGACGGATCTCGCGAACGACGGCTTGCTGTCCGTCGTTGAGATCGGCCTCGGCGACCGCGTCGAGCGCGTCGGCGACCTCGTCATCTGTCAACAGTTCGTGTTTGAGTCCGGACAGCGTCGACAGCTGGCGGCCCCGTGCCGGCGCGCCCCCGTCCGGCATCGTCACCTGCTGGTCCCACGAGAGGACGCCGACGGCAGATTCGAGATCGATAACTCGACGGTACGCTTCGAGAAGGTCGTCGTATGCCTGTGGCGTGTCCGCTGACATGGCCGGGCCTACGGCCGCCCGGATAAAGTATTCGCGGTCACGGTCACGCGGCCGACAGCTCAGTCCCCGCTCGCAGCGCAGTTGTTGGGACCGAGTTCTAGTTCCGTCGCCGCCGCCTCGTCTTCGGGTTCGGCCCGACCCGCGTTGATGTTGATGATCTCCTCGTAGTTCGGCGGTTTCTCCGGCAGCGAGTCCGTGAGCCGACGCACGAAGGTCTCGCGATCGGCGGACAGGAGTTCAAGCCCCCTCCGAACGTCGCCGATGGTCGTCGAGACGGGATCGCCAGGTGTCACGTCGGTCGTTCCGTCGACGTCGATCGCGAAGTGACCGGGCAACACTGTAATCGAATCGGGCTCCGCAAGCAGCGTCCGGTGAAGCGAGTCGTAGAGCCGCTGTGCACCGGTGTCGGCTTCGCCGTCGCCGAACTGGAGTTCGGTCCGACCGACCGAGTCGACGAACAGGGTGTCGCCGGTCAGCACCGCCTCGTCTCCGAGCAGATAGCTCACGATCTCGGACGTGTGGCCGGGCGAAGGGACGGCCTTGAGATCGTAATCACCGACCGAGATGACCTCGTTTCGGCCCAGGGGTTCGTAGTCGTAGGTGACACCGCGCTCGACGGCGTCGGCACCGAGATAGTAGGTCGCGCCGACGTACTCGGCGAGTTCCCGTCCGCCGGAAACGTGATCGGCGTGGACGTGCGTATCGAGGACGTGCTCGATGGAGTAGCCACGCTCCGATGCGGCAGAGGCGAACCGATCGACGTGACGGGTCGGGTCGACCACGGCAGCGACCTCGCTAGTCGGGTCGGCGATCAGATAGCCCAGACACCCTTTCGCACGCCGCTGGAACTGCAACACGTCGGGGTCGCCAGCCGTCGGGATCTCGACGACGTCGTAGACCTCGCTCCAGCCCTCCATGCCATCGTCGACGACGGTGACGTCCTCGAAGCCACTGGCTTCGAGATGTGTCGCGAGATCGTGTGAGGAAATCCCTTTCGCGCAGATCGTGACGACCTCGTCGTCTCTGGACAACCCCGTCTCCTCGATGAACTCGTCGGCGTCGAACGCGAAATCAGGCTTGTAGGTGTACTGGATCGCCCCCTGGATGTGCCAGGCGTCGAAACTCCCCTCAGGTCGTGTATCCAGCAACACGAACGACTCGCCGGCGTCAATCCGGTCGCGCAGTTGGCTCGCGTCGATCGTCTCAACCATGCGATCCGTACGTGTTCCTCGCAGTTATAAATCCGGTAAGAGGAACGTCTTGATGGGACCGTTCCGGACTAGTGTCCCTGCCCGTGTCGCTGTTCGACCTCGACTTCGACGGAGATCGCGGCGGGCAGATCCCGACCGGCCACCGACCTGGCGAACTCGTCGTGGCCGACGATCTCGATGGTTCTGGTGTAGACGGTGTAGTTCCAGGGGTCGAACTCGCCGCCGGCGTCGAGTAGCGTCTTCGACTGCGGGACCCGGATGTCGTCCGGTGGTTGCGGATGGGGGCCCTTGTGTTCGACGCCCTTTCGTGCGGCGTCGGCCTTGATGTCTCCGACGACGTCTTCGAGGCGGTGGCGATCCCCGCTCTCGAAGGTGAGCTTCGTGACGAAGGGCATGCTTGCTCGTGGGTGGGTCACCCGGAGATAAAAGCACACTCATCGCGACCACTCGCCAGCGTCGGCACCTACTGGCCGATCGGACCCGGGCTTTTCAAGTGTCTCAACCGATTACCCAGCGATAACGAATGAGCGAGGACTTCTACGAGATACTCGGGGTCTCACGCGACGCCAGCGAGGAGGAGATCCAGGAGGCCTACCGGAAGAAGGCCCGCGAGTACCATCCCGACGTGAGCGACGACCCTGACGCCGAAGAGAAATTCAAGCAAGTCAAGAAAGCCAAAGAGGTCCTGACAGACGAGGAAAAGCGCCGTGCATACGACCAGATGGGCCACGAGCGATTCGAACAGGCCGAAAAGCGCGGCGGCTTCGACGGTAGCGGACCAGGCGGTCGCGGCGGACGGGGCGGCCGCGGCGGCGACCCGTTCGGCGGCGGGTTCAACATGGAAGACATCTTCGACCAGTTCTTCGGCGGTGGCCGCCGCCGCAGTCGCGACAGCAACCGTCCGCGCCAGGGCCAGGACCTGAAAACGACGCTCGAGATCGACCTCGAAGAGGCCTACGGAGGGGCCGAAAAGCAAGTGACCATCCGCAGGCCCGAGACCTGTCCGGACTGTGAGGGGACGGGCCATCCACCGGACGCGGACAGCCGGACCTGTCCCGAGTGTGACGGCCGCGGTCAGGTCACGCAGGTCCAGCAGACGCCGATGGGGCGCGTCCAGCAGACGACGACCTGTCGGCGCTGTGGTGGCGAGGGCACACTCTACGAGGAAACCTGTTCGACCTGCGGCGGCGACGGCATCGTCCGAAACGAGGCGACGCTGACCGTCGAGATCCCCGCCGGTATCCAGGACGGCCAGACACTCAGGATGGAACGTGAGGGTGCGCCCGGCGAGAACGGCGGGCCCAACGGCGACCTGTTGATCGACGTGTCGATCCGCGACCATCCGGAGTTCGAACGCGACGGCGACGACCTCCGGCGGCGGGAGGCGATCTCGTTCCCGCAGGCGGTCTTCGGCGATACGATCGAGGTCCCGACGCTGGACGGTGCGGTCGAGCTAGAGGTCCCGTCGGGTACCCAGAGCGGCGAGACGTTCCGCCTCGAGGGTAAGGGAATGCCACACTTGCGTCGCCGTGGCCACGGCGACCTCTACGTGACCGTGCAGGTGTACACCCCCGAACAACTCAACAGCGAACAGCGCGAGGCGCTCGAGGCGTTCGCCGAGGCCGGCGGCGAGGAGATCGACGTCGAACAGGGCTTTTTCGAGAAGCTGAAGAACTCGCTGTGAGCTAGGCACGGAGCCGTTTTTCCCATCGCGGCCCGGCACGACCCGCCAGGACGATCCCGAGCAGTCCCGAAAGTGTGGCGAGAGTGATGCCGACAGCGACAGTGAGCGTCGGGGCCGCGGCCGTCGCGAGCGCCGCGACCAACAGTGGGACTGCGACGACGGCCAGTCCAGCACCGAACGCCACGAACAACGGCGTGTCGAACAGCAACTCCGTCGGGGAAAGCCCGGCGAGGAACGCGGTCAGCCCGAAGACGTAGACCGCGACGCCAGGGAAGACAGCGGCTGCGACGGCAAGCTCGGCGAGTGGTAGCCACAGCGTCGCCACCGCGAGGTAAGCCAGCCCGGCTGGCAGGACCAACGCCAGGTACGCCCGTCGCTTGCTCGCGAACGCCCGTTCGATCGAGACCGGGTACCGGAGGATCTCGCGAGGATCCTCGAACTGCGTGATCCAGGCGTAGGTCGTAAATCCGCCGAGGCCGAGAAACGTCCCCAGCGCGAGTCCGAAGTGTGGCTCCAGGACGGTCACTCGAGCCAACTCGGACAGCAGTGCGACCACGACGACGACCAGCACGCCCATCGAGAAGACGACCTTCCAGACCGATCCGCTCGATCGTGCGACCGACAGCACCGTCCGGCGGGCGATACCTGTCCCGTCAGGAATCGCTCGCGCATAGCCGGAGAGGGGGCCGATCCGCTGACGACCGTCGGTCCGCTCGACGGGTTCGAACAGGGCGACACCTAGCACGGAAACGAGCACTGTCGGCGCGAATCCGGCCGCAGCTGCGGTGAGTGACCGGTCGAGGTAGAACCCGTAAGGGGTCAGCGCGATTGGGTCGACGCCGCCTACCAGTATCGCGCCACTGGAAAGGGCGGCGGCCGCCAGCGCGAGCGCGCCGTGGTGGCTGGCGATCCCGACCAGCGCCAGACTCAGTCCGACGCCGAGCGCGAAGGTGCCGGCAAGCGTCACCCACAGCGACAGGATCGCGACCACGCCCTCGCCCGTCGAAAGCGCAAGCGGCGCGTACGCCAGCGCGATCGGGGCCAGAAACAGCCCCGAGTAGTACAGCAGGTCTTTCAGCAAGAAGGTGGCGAGCAACCGTCGCCACGATACCGGGAGCGTCCGGGAGCTGAACACCAGAAGCGTCACGTCGCCGAGCACGTCGCGCATCGCGTCCCGGCCGACCAGCCCGATCGTGCCGACCTGGAGGCCGAAAAAGCCGACCAGAGCGTGCAGTCCGGCGGCGATCGTCGCGGTTTCCGCACCGATTGCCGAAAGCAACCAGAACGCCCCTGCCGCGACCGCCGCGACGCCGACCGGGAACGCCCCGAACCGGCGACCGCCGAAGAGATCGGCGTGCAGCCGCCACTCCTCTTCGATCATCGCGCGGAGGATGCCCACGGCAGTCACCGCCCGGTCGTCGGGACTGCCTCCGGCTCGTCACCCTCGACCGTCGAGAGGAAATAATCGAGGAGCGACTGGCCGCCCTCCAGGGTACGCGGATCGGTCGTACCCAGCAGCTGTCCTTCCCTGAGGATCCCGACCTGCGTGCAGAGGTCTTCGGCGACGTCGACGAAATGCGTCGAGAGAAAGAGCGTATTTCCCGATCGACAATAGGTCTGCAGGTGGTCTTTGACTTCTTCCTGGAGGATCGGATCGAGATTGACCAGCGGTTCGTCGATGAAGACCAGCGACGGCTCGTGGAAGAAAGCCTGCGCGAGCATGACGCGCTGGCGCTCGCCCTCCGAGAGGTTGATCGCCAGCGTGTCGAGTTTCCCCTCGAAAGAGAGCTTCTCGGCCCACCTGTCGATTTGTCCGTCGACGTCCTCGAGGCCGCGGATCTCCGCGACGAACTCCAGATACTCCCGTGGCGTGAGGAAACTCGGCGGGTCCTCCCGCTCGGGCAGGATGCCGATCTTCGATCGCACGTCGAGGGGATGCTCGACCGGATCGATCCCCAGCACGGTCGCGGAACCGCCCGTCGGCCGTCGCTGCCCGGTCAGGATCTCGATCGTCGTCGTCTTGCCGGAGCCGTTCGGACCCAGCAGTCCGAACAGTTCGCCGTCCTCGACAGTCAGATGTAGATCGTCGAGCGCCGTCACGTCTCCGAACTCCATGCGGAGATCGACAGTGTCGATCGCGGTCATACTCCCCGTCCGACAGCGCCACACTCGTTGCTGATCGATACCGACATGCTCGGGCTATCGGGCGAGATGCCCTTAGGGGTTCGGTCAGACCGGATCCTCCACTACCGAAACGACTCGGTGAACCGGTTGGTCCCTTCGTCGGTGCCGACGACGATCAGTTCGTCGCCGTCCCGGATGCGGAAACCGGGACCGAGATCGGTGTAAACGTCACCGTCGCGTTCGACGCCGACGACGGTACAGCCGGTTCGTGACCTGACGTCTGCCTCCTGAAGCGTTTGGCCCACCATCGCAGGGGCCGTCGTCCGGATGACGTCGATCTGCGTGTCAAAGGCGATGACGTCCTCGTCTTCAAGGACGGTCGAAGCGATCATCCGTCCAGTGATCGTCTCCAAGGCGAGCACGTAGTCCGCACCGGCCCGGTACATCTTCTGTACGCTCTCGGCTTGCTCGACGCGAGCGACGATCTCCGTCTCGGGGTTGAGGTCGCGAACGACGAGCGTCGCGAACTCCGAGGTCGTGTCGTCGGGGATCGCCAGTACGACCGTCCGGGCGTCGTGAATTCGGGCACTCACAAGCGTCTCGGGATCGGTCGCGTCGCCGACCACGTCGACACCGTCACGATCAGTAGAGTCGACCGTCGTGTACGGGATCCCCTGTTCTTCGAGCAGTTCAGCCACGCGCTGGCCGACCTGCCCGTATCCAGCCAGCAACACTCGGCCGCCGTCGAACTGTCGGACCGGCGTGCTCGCTCGTTCCCGGAGTTCGGCGAGCTGTTCCGTGCGGCCGGTCACCAGTAGCACGGTCCCGCGGTCGATCGTCCGCTCCGGCGACGGTGGGCTCTCGAACTCCCCACAGAACCACGCCCCAATCACGTTGACGCCGGTCTGTTCGCGGATGTTGCTCTCGGCGAGCGTCGTGCCCGCGAGCGGACTTCCGACCCCGACCGGGAGTTCGGCGACCTGTAGGTCCCCATTGATTGCGACCGCGTCTTTGAACTCCGTTCGGACGCTCGTGGTGATCTTCGCTGCGAGACTCTCTCCGAGGATCGGTCTCGGCGAGAGCACCGCGTCGGCACCGGCGAGTTCGTGGTAGCGTCGCTGGTCGGGATCCTCGACGACGCTCACGATCTGGACGGCTTCGCTGACCTCCTGGGCAGTCAGGACGATGCTCGTGTCGACGTCGTCGTCCACGTCGGCGACGATCGCCCGCGCGTCCCCGAGGTTCGCGCCCTCCAGTCCCGAGACGGTCGTCGGGTCCGCGTTGATCGCGCTGTATCCACTCTCGTAGCGAGCGGTGGCTGTCTCCCGGTCGGGCTCGACGAGGACGTATTCGACGTCCCAGGAGTCGAGTTCGTCGATCAGGACCTCCGCCCGCGGCGTGTCCGCACAGACGACGACGTGATCTGTGAGGTCGTCTTCGACGCTGGTCGGCACCGTCGTCGAGAACACCTCCTCGAACAGCGGAAAGATCAGCACTGGCAGTGCCAGGAAGATCAACACGACGCCGGTCAGGTCCATCGCGATGACGAGCGCGTTCATCACGTCGGAACTCCAGGGTGCGTCCTCACCGAAGCCCGTGGTCGTGAACGTCTGGACGACGACCTCAAGCGACTGCAGGAACGTCTTGGACTCGCCCTCAACGTGGGTCATCCCATAGTGATAGACGACGGCATAGAAGGCGATGATAGCGAGGAGAACGGCGAGGGAGTAGCCCGTCCGACGATACCACTTGTTCATCTATCCCCGGGTTTGCCCTGCGAGGAGTAAACGGTTCCGTCGCTGTCCCGTGCGTGCCAGCTGGGTCAGTGGTCATCGTGGTCTGCCTGCGTCTGTCGGCCGGCCGACGAGAGCCGACGGGCGTGATCGAGTACCCACAGCACGACGAAAAGCGCACCGACGATCTCGGGGATGGCGAGTCCCGGGCGGTCGAGTGCTCCCAGTCCGATCCAGACGATCCAGACCGCGAGATTCCCGATCCCCGCGCCGACCGAGACGAGTGCAGAATCCCAACGCCCGGGAGTCAGTTTCCCGGCACCGAAGACTAGCACAGAGACGGAAAACAGGGCATAGAACCCCGACGCAACGGGAAAGTGCAACGGGTGTCCCTGTGGAAATGCGCCGATAGCGGCCAGGAGTGTCGACGTCACACCGAACAGGGCTGCTCCGAGCCGAACGAGCGATCGGTCGGCTGTGCGCGCGAGCACGGCGGCGAATCCCAGCCCGAGTGCCCCGCCGACGATCAGCCCGCCATTGAACGCGAGTGCCGTCGCCAGCGTCCCGGCTGGGTGTGTTCGACTCCCCAGATCCGAGAGGGCGTTCGCCTCCAGCGCGAACGACGGCGAGAGCGCGATGGCGCTCACGATCGAAGCGAACACGACGACGACCGAGCCGACGCCGGCCCAGCGCCCGATCCGTAGTAACGACTGGCTCGTGGGCGGAGAACCCGGCTCTGTCCCGTCCATGCCTGTTCGCACTGGTCACAGGCAGATAGTGATTCGGTTCGATGCGCCGGAAGGGCCGCAAGCGCGACGTTCAAGGGCGGGCCGATCCGAGGACAGGTATGACCACCCTCGTCGTGCTCGCGGATCCGCCGATCGAAGGCGTCGTCGGCCAGCAACTCGTCGAGACGACTTCCCTCGACGCCGGAGCGGTCGTCTCGCTACACGAGGCGATGCTGTCGGACGTCGTCCGGGCGGCGGAAGCCGCCAGCGGGCAATTGCTCGTCAACTATCGACCCCGAGAACATCTCGACATCGCCGCGGACGTGTCTCCGAAGGGTCGTCTCGAAGACGTCGTTTCCGCGGCCGTCCAGAAGCCCGACGACGTCCGATACGAAGTACAGGTCGGGAGTACGTTCGCGGCCCGAGTCGGCAACACGGTGACGCACTTGCTGGAGAGCGAAGAGGAGGGAAGCGTCCACGTCTTCGAGCCGACGGTCCCGCTGGTGACCCGCCGGGGGATCGACTCGACGTCGATGAAACTCCGGCGGAGCCCGGTCGTGCTCTCGCCGGGACCGGGCGGTCGCGTCGGGTACGCGGGATTCGGGGAGCCGATCGATTTCGACGGGGCCTACGATCCCCCGGCCGTCACGTCGCTGGTCGAGGCGGCGCGATCGGCGGATCTGGGCGTGGATTTCGCGCCGTCGCTGCAGCCGGTCGAGACGGCGGCAGATCTCGCCTCCGTCGTCTCCGTCGTTCGGGCGCGAGCGCGGGCGGATCGGATCTATCCGGCCCAGACCCACGAGTGGGCCGAGGAACACGGGGTGTACGCAGTCGGAAGCGAAGACGGGTTGCGCGTCGAGAAAACCGACAGTGATTAAGTGGGTGACCCGCAAGGAACGCCTGCGGTGGGGTGGCAGAGCGGCCTATTGCGCCGGTCTTGAAAACCGGTGGCGCAAGCCTCCTGGGTTC
>JBMCBU010000056.1:0-10429 GCA_048623335.1 Halapricum sp. | reverse complement strand
AAGTCGACCCCGACGAGATCGAGTGTCAGTAATCAGTCGTCTGCGGCCGCAGCTTCGTCCGATCCCCCGTCGCTGACTTCGGCTTCGATGCTCGGTGGATACTCCCCGCGCCGGAGCTTCAGATCGGACTGTGGCCGCGCCATGCAGGTCAGGGCGTACTCCTCGCGTTCGTCCTCGGTGAGACCGCGCGCGGCGGGCTGGGTCACCTCGCCGTCGACGATCTTCGCCGAGCAGGCCAGACACATCCCGACGCGACAGGAGTATTCCTGGGCGATCCCCTCCTCGATACACCGGTCCAGGATCGTCTCTTTCTCGGAGACGGTGACCGTCTCGCCGGTGCCCACGAACTCCACGGTGTGTTCGCTCATAGACCTACGTTGGCCCAACCACTACAAAACGCTTTACCTCCGGTTGCAGCGGACGGTCACTCCGCCGCGACGGGTCCGGGGTCGCGCCGGTAGGTAAAGCGTTTTGTTCGTCGGGTGTTCAGGACACCTATGCCCACTCACGAGTACGATGTCGTCGTTGCAGGCGCTGGCACAGCCGGCTGTTACGCGGCGGCGACGGTGGCCAACGAGGGGCTCGACGTCGTCGTCGTCGAGCGAAAGGACGAGGAAGAGGCGGGACACATCGCCTGTGGCGACGCGCTGAAAGGGGCCAGCGCGTTCCCGGAGTCGATCCCGAAATCACAGATCGAACCCGCGTTCACGAACACTGACGTCGACCACGGCCGCTTCGAGTTGCCGAGTCAGGACACGGCAGTCGACATCCCCGTCCCCGGCGAACTGGCCGTCATCGACCGCTGGGAGTACGGCCGCCGGATCATCGACGGGGCCAGGCAGGCGGGGGCGGACTTCCACTACGAGACGGTCATCAACGACGTCCGCCAGGACGAGGCTGGCCGCGTGACCGGCCTGGAGGCAAAGCGCCACGGGAACCAGGTGACCTACGAGAGCGAGGTCGTCGTCGACGCCGCTGGGGCGCTCTCGCTGTTGCAGGACAAGGCCGACTTCAGCGACGCGACCTTCGATACGAACGTCAGATATTCGCAGTTCTGTTCGGCGTATCGAGAGATCGTCCACGTCGACGAACCCGTCGAGTACGACGACGCGCTCGTGTTCAAGCCGACCGAGCGCTCCGCCGGCTACCTGTGGTACTTCCCGCGAACGCCGACGGAGATCAACGTCGGGCTGGGCTTTCAGATGAACGAAGAGCCGATGAAGCTTGTCGAGTCGCTCCGTGAGGACATCCACAGTCGGCCCGAATTCGTGAACGCGACCGTCGAGGACAAACTCGGCGCGGCGCTGCCGACCCGCCGGCCGTACGACTCGGCGGTCGCGCCGGGCTTCGTCGCCGTCGGCGACGCCGCAGGCCACGTCAACCCGACGACCGGCGGCGGCATCGCCGGAGCGGCCTACGCCGGTAAGTACGCCGCCGATCAGGCCATCGAGGCGATCAGTGCCGGCGACATCTCCGAGTCGACACTGTGGGAGTACAACGAGCGTGTGATGGACCACTTCGGCGCTCGGTACGCCGCACTTGACGTCTACAACATCTTCGTCACGGCGTACGACGTCGACGATCTCACGGCTCTGCTCGCGTCCATACCGATGGAGAAACTCTCCGAAGCGTTGTATTCGGGATCGGCCGATCTCGGCCTGTGGCTGAAGATCAAGACGCTGCTGAAGAGTGCCGGCCACTGGGGAACGATCTACGACCTCTATCAGACGAAACGTCTCGCCGACGACGTCCTCGACCACTACGAGTCCTACCCATCGAGTCCTGACGGGTTCGAAACCTGGCAACGCGACCGGGATACGCTCCTCGATCGGGTCTACGAGACGACGGGGGCCGAACCGAAATACTAGGTATCCGCCCCGATATTCAGGTAGATTTAAGTATCACTATCGGAAATTTTCTTACAGGCACGCACCGGTGGGGTTCGCACGGCGACAGGATCGGTGGGGCGGTCCGTCACGGTCGTGCGACGCCGGGTTCGTGCAGCTCCGCGGGGGATCAAGGATGTCCGAACTACAGACAGACGAAACAGGGGTATCGGAAGTCGTCGGTGTCGTTCTGATGGTCGCGATAACGGTGTTGCTCGCCTCGACAGCGGCCGTCTTCTTTCTCGAGTTCGAGAACGAATCGGGTTCGACGACGTCACCGACCGCCGCCTTCGAGACCGAGTACTCGTCGGGGGCCACCGATGAAGTCACGTTCGCCCACGAGTCAGGAGACAATCTCGACACGTCCGAGCTGATACTCGTCATTGAGGGCGCAAACGTGTCGGCAGCTAACGATCGTCATGACGTCGACGACCTCGTGAGCCAGTCGGAGCTGACTGCTGGCAGCTCGATCGAAGTGTCGAGGAGTTCGCTGAACGCGACCGCCTCGATCAGTGAAAACGTCGACTTCAGCGAGGCAACGATCAAACTCGTTTGGGAGGGCTCTGCCACCCGGAGCACGACGCTGACTGAGTGGCACGGTCCGGACGCTTGAATAGTACGTATCGGATCGACAATCCACCGCCAGCCTGGGCGTATTGTGCTACTCCTCGAGAACTGCTTTCGCCGTCCGTGTCGCATCCCTGAGCCGACCAGGAATCCCCGCACGCTCGGTGTAGGTCGCACAGACGTGGACCCCCTCCGGGAACGAGACGGTATCGAGCGGGTTCCAACTCGCGTCGTAGGCGGGCATCCCCGGTTGCCAGCGGACGACGTGCAACGGCCGCGCGGAGAAACCAGTGATCGACTCGAACTCCTCGGCGGCCAACTCGCCGAGTCGGTCGTCGCTCTCCTCGACCAACTCCGGCGATCGCGACC
Organism: Halapricum sp.; assembly: GCA_048623335.1. Classification (GTDB taxonomy): domain Archaea; phylum Halobacteriota; class Halobacteria; order Halobacteriales; family Haloarculaceae; genus Halapricum. The sequence goes on along the minus strand of JBMCBU010000056.1, from coordinate 7,607 downwards.
CGCCCAGATACGAAGTGAACAGCCCGTCCCGGTCGAGCATGCTCGCGTTCCAGGTGAGTCCGAGCGTCTCGTAGCCTTCGCCATCGAGAATCTGACAACCGAGTCCCTGCCGGCCGTAGTTGGATTCGAGGTGGACGACGGCGAGTGGATTGTACGTCAGGCCACCGAGTACCTCGGCGAGGTTTCCGTCGAGCGGTTCGAGCAGGTCGGCCGTCACCGGTGCGGGCGTCGTCACGACGACCTGATCGACCGTGGTCGTCCCGTCAGCAGTCACGATCGCGAAGCCGTCGCCGTCTTCGCGGACGGTCTCGACCGGTGTCTCGAAGTGGATCGACTCGGCGTAGCGGTCGGCGATGGCCTCCGGGAGCGTCTGCAGTCCCGCTTCCAGCGAAACGATCGGCGGGATGTCGACGCCTTCCAGTAGCTTCCGGGCGACCGCAAGCAGGATCGAGCGGTCGATCCCCCGTTTGTGCAGGGCCTTGCCGACGGAGTGACGCACCAGCATTTCGTCGGCACGCGCGCCGTACAAGCCCGTATACAGCGGCGAGAACAGCGCCCGTTCGGCCTCCCCACCGAACTTCCGGGCAAAGAAGTCCGCGACGGTTTCCTCCGGTCGGGGCGGCCCGGTCAGTGGTTCGGCCAGGATCCGGGCCTTCCCGCGCCAGGAGATGAGATCGGTCGTGAACGCCTCCCGGATCGACAGCGGGGCAACCCGCAGGCGACCGTCCCGAAGGACGAACAGCGGCTGGTCGTCGTGGCCCTCGAAGCGCTGCTCGCGGAGGTCGAACTCGTCGATCCATCCCTCGATCAGTGTCGAGCCGCGCAGCCGCTGGGGGCCGAGGTCGAGGACGTGTCCGTCGACTCGGCGCGACCGGACGATCCCGCCGGGTTCGGCACTCGCCTCGAAGGTGTCGACGGTCGCGCCGCGCTCGCGGAGTTCGTGTGTCGTTGCCAGTCCGGAGATCCCTGCGCCGATTACACCGACATGCATAGTTTGGATGCGACCGTGATCGGTCACGATGGTCGTCCGGACACTGCGGGGGCGACGCATATCGGTGTGTCGGGATCGATCCGGGGCGCATCGCGAGCCCGGTCGACGGTCTGACGCCGACGTGGTGGATCCGACCTGCCAGTTTCACCGACGGGCATACAAGTCGTAGACGACCATCACGAGGACGAACACGGCGATGCCGGTGGTAGCCAGCGCCTCACGCGGCGGGAGTCCGATCCGGCTGACGAGCACGGCCGCCGACACCGCGAGTACGAGAAGACCCGTGATGGCCAGGGCAACCGGTGAATCGCCGAGGCGATCGCGCACCGCCTTCGTGCGTTCCATGCAAGTTCTGGGGCCCCCTCGGACAAAAACACACTACCCAGCTAGTTCGATCGTATCCGCTCGAGTACCGCACGGGTCAATCGCTCGAAGTCGGCCGTCTCCGGCACGACATCCACGTCGATCCCGCTCGATTCGGCCGTCTCCGCCGTCGGTGGACCGATCACGCCCACGACCGCGTCCTCAAGCCCGTCGATCGCCGCCTCGCGGACGCCGCGCTCGGCCGCAGACTCCAGGAAGTGCTCGACCGTCAGCGACGAACTGAACAGCGCCCCATCGAGGTCGCCGGCAGCCGCCATCTCGGTCGACTTCCCGGCACCGTCGGGACGGACCAGCCGGTAGAGCACGGTCTCGTGGACGTACGCGCCGGCGTCGAACAGCCCCTCGATGAGTACCTGACTCCCGTGATCGCTCCGGGCGAGTTCGACGAGCGTCCCATCGACCGAACCTTCGAGCGCCTCGACGAGTCCGCCAGAGGTGTAGGTGTCGGGCACGACGTCGACCCTGATCCCCGCGTCTCGCAGGGCTTTGGCGGTCGTCTCGCCGATCGCACACACCATCGCGTCTCCGGGCGTCCACCCGGCCTCGACGAGGAGTTCGACGCCGGTCGTGCTCGTGAAGACGACAGCGTCGGCATCCGACCTCGGGATCGTGCCAGCGGGTACGACCGCGAGCATCGGATCGGCGACCGGCTCGACGTGCAACGACGCCAGCAACTCGACGGCCCGATCGATCCGGTCGTCGTTCGGACGGAAGACCGCCACTCGGGGTGCGGTCATTCCGTCTCTGCCTCCGCGATGGCCTGCTCGATCAGTTCGGCGGCACCCTGTTCGCGGAGGTCCTCGGCGAACTCCCGTGCGGCGTCGGGATGGCGATGGATCGGCAGATCGCGCGTGGCGGCGACCTCCACGTTCCCGTCCTGGCTCAACACGCGCGCAGTCGTTCGGACAGTACGTCCCTGGACCGTCGCGTGAACGCCGATCGGCGCGATACAGCCGCCACCGAGCGTCGCCAGCACGGTGCGCTCGACGGTGGTCGCGACTCGCGTCGGCGGGTGGTCGACCGCGTCGTTGATCCGTGCAGCCGTCTCGCCGTCGGGTGCGGTGACGGCGATGGTTCCCTGTCCCGGCGCGGGAACGAACCGGTCGGGATCGAGACCGACAGTCGGGACGTGATGGTCGAGTCCGAGCCGTCGCAGGCCCGCGGCCGCCAGCACGACCGCGTCGTACTCGATCTCGACGTCGCGTTCGAGCGCGCGTCGCTCGATCTCGGCGAGGTCGTCGAACCACTCCTCGACGGTCCGGTCGTAGGGGAATTCGTAGTCCTCGTCGTCTGCACGTTCCTTGCGCTGGCTTTCGGCGTCACTTCGCTCCGCGTGTTCGTACTGGAGAGATGGGGCAAGCAACTTCTCGATCCGGGTGTCGACGTTCCCGCGGAGCGGCTCGACGTGCAGGTCTGGGCGTTCGGCGCGCAACTGCGCCCCTCGCCGGAGGCTGGACGTGCCGACGGTCGCTCCCTCCGGGAGTTCCTCGAGGGCCGTCCCGTCTGGCGTCACGAGCACGTCGCCCGAGGGGCCGCGCTCGGGCACGCCCGCGACGACCAGCTGCTCGTCAGTCCCCTCGTCGGTCTCGGTCGGCACGTCCTTCAGCGAGTGAACGGCGGCGTCGGCCTCGCCGTCGAGCACCCGCTCGTCGAGCGCGCGGACGAACGCACCCGTCTTGCCGAGCTGGTGGATCAGTTCGTCGCTGATCTGGTCGCCGGTCGTCTCGACCTCGATCAACTCGACCGACCGTCGCCGGCCTTCGAGGGCTTCACCGACCGTGGCAGCCTGTCGAAGCGCGAGATCAGAGCCGCGTGTCGCGAGCCGAAGTGTGCTGTCGCGAGAGTTCATTACCCGTGTCTCGGCGGCCGGGAGTGAAAAGCCCACCAGTTCGGCGCGGCCGTGTTCGAGCGGGCAGGACAGTCCGTCACCAGGGCTCGTCTTTCAGCCCGAGATAGTACGCGAGGACGTTCGTCCCGACGTGCAACACCGGCGTGAGGACGAGCACGACCGCGAGCACGGGGACGGTAAACGTCTCCCCGAACCAGCCGGGCGCGAGAATCGCCGTGGGAACGAGCGCACCGACGACGAAATCGAGCTGGTCGAGCCCCGGAAATGCCGCGCCGCGCTCGCGGCCGCTCCGGCGCTTGATAAAGGAGGCTGTGATGTCACCCGCCATCGCCCCGGCTGCGAGTGTGACTGCGGCGGCGACCGGGAACTCGGGCAGAGCAACGGCGAGGACGTCCGCCGTCGCCGGCTGAACCGCGTTCAACAGCAACGCCAGCGCGACCCCGGCTGCCGTCCCACCGGCGGTCCCGCGCCAGGTCTTGCCGTCGCCGAGCAAGCGGCTGTCCCCCAAGGTCCGACCGCCGTCGATCGGCCGCCCACCGCCGAACAGGACGGCCGCGTTGTTCGGCACGTAAGCGGGCAACATCGCCCAGAACGCGATAACGACTGTCTCGATGACGTCCATTACCGGCGGCGTCGTCCCGCCTGAACTTAACGGATGTGGGTTCCGGATCGCAAACGCCTCCGGCAGGCGACAGTATAAATCCGCGGGAGCCGTTGGTGTTTCTATGCCTCTGAAAGGGTCGGGATCGACCCGGATGCGCGAGATCGACCGATACGACGGTGGCGTCGGCTGGATCGCCCACCCGGACGAGCAGATGCAACGTGCCAGCCACGCCGTGGTCGGCGAGGAGGGCGGTGTCTGGGTGCTCGATCCGGTCGACGCCGACGGCGTCGACGAACTGCTGGCCGAGTACGGCGAGGTCGAAGGTGTCGTCGTCCTGTTGGATCGACACAAGCGCGACGCTGCCGCGGTCGCACGCCGTCACGACGTTCCGGTGTCCGTCCCCGCGTGGATGAGCGGCGTCACCTCGAAACTGGACGTCCCGACCGAACGGATCCACGTCGAACTCGGAGATTCCGGGTTCGCCGTCCACGAGCTGATCGACACGCCGCTCTGGCAGGAGGCGGCCCTCTACGGTGAACACGACGGGACGCTGGTCGTCCCCGAGGCACTCGGGACGGCGGAGTACTTCCTCGCGGGTGAGGAGTCGCTGGGTGTCCATCCGGCGCTGCGATTGAAGCCGCCCCGATCGCTCCGGCGGTTCGCCCCCGAGCGCGTGCTCGTCGGCCACGGCGAGGGCGTCCTCACCGATGCGGCCGGCGCGATCACGGACGCACTCGACGGCTCGCGCCGGCGCGCACCGAAGCTGTACGCCGAGACCGTTCGGTCGATGCTCTTCGGATGAGAGACTAGCATGACAGATCCCACGTACGTCACCGAGGGGATGCTCGAGTACCTCCTGGAATATGCCGGCGAGCGTGACCCACGGTCGGTGACGGTCTCGCTCGACGCGACGCCTGCCGGGGAGCTCGATCTCTCGAACGTGGACCCCGAAACGCCGGTGTTCACGCACGTCTACCTGCCGGAAGCCGGATCGTCGGTCAACGCCGTCTTCGGGATGGAGCTGGGGACGCCGGTCGGACAGACCGACGGTCGGTTCGTCTCTCACCCAGCCGGCGAGCTGGGCGTCTCCGAGACCGACGACCTCCACGCGGTCGTGTTCGTGGCCGTCCCGCCGTGGGATCGGGAGTCGGTCGCGGCGTTCGACCGGAGCGGTCGCCGTCTGACGGTCGAGGTACTCGATGTCGAGCCACCCGAGGGCGTGTTATAGCCAGCAGCGTTTGGTCGCTATTCTAGATAACCGAGATCCTTGAGTTGTTCGGCGATCTCGGCGAACTGCGCCTCCGTGAGCTGTCCCTCTCGCTGGTGCTCGATCACGATGCTCCGCAGCAGAAACCGGACGAGGTCGCTCGTGCTCGAAAAGCTCGTTCCCTCGATAGTTTCCTCGACGCGATCGGCCAGGCCTTTCGGGATCGAGACCGTCGTGTATTCAGTCATGACTTGTCCTGAGGTCAGCGTCGGGGATAGGCATTGCTGTGGAGAGCCAGTCGGCTACCTCGCTCGCTGCTCGTCCAGCCACGCGAGCAGTTCGTCAGCGACGACCCGTGGCTGTTCGACGCCGACGAGATGCCCGCTCTCGACCGCGCGATACGCCCCGCGCGGGAGTTGCTCGGCCAGCCGGCGGCCGGCATCCGGATCGACGATCGCGTCCTCGACGCCGTGGAAGACGAGCGCCGGCGTCGTCACCTCGTAGAGATCGGCCAGTTCGGCCCCGCGCATGGCGGCCAGCTGTCCGTCCCAGCCCGCCGGACCTGCGTCGTCCGCCTGTCGCCACTCGACGATGCGATCGATCTCCTCCGGGTGTGCCTCGACTGTCCCCGGCGCGAACGCGACGTCCAGTGACGCTTCCAGTGCGTCCGGATCGTCACGCGGAGCGCGCAACCGCTCGAGCGAATCGAACTCGACGTCCGACGCCGAGACGGGCGTTCCCACCAATCCGAGTGTCTCGACACGGCCGGCACGGCGGGCGTACTCGACGGCGACGACCCCGCCGAGACCGGCTCCGAGCAGATGGGTCGAAGCAATGTCGTGGTCGGTCACCACGGCATCGAGGTCGGCGACGAGGTCCTCGACAGTGTACGGGCCGTCGGGCACGCCCGACCGTCCAGTACCGCGGTAATCGAAGACGACGACCTCGTACTCGCGTGCGAGCGGTCCCGTGAGGTAACTCCACTGCCAGGCCCCGAGACCGGCAACCCCACAGCAGACGACAGTCGGGCCGTCGCCGTGGACCGCGTATTCGATATCGATGGCACCGTCGTGTGCAGTCGGCATACGTAGTCGTTCGTCGCCACCGTTGGTGTCGGTTTCGACAGTCGACGACAGCCAGCAGGTCGCGTCGACGGCCGAAGCGAACGCTGTCGACCGTGCCGTCGCGCCCCTCGAAAGCGACTTCTCGAACGAGCGCCACGCGAACGACTGACACGCGAGTGCGATACGACAGCGTGGCCGTTCTGCGTCGTTTTCACCGCCCGACTGCGGGCGATCGTGGCGGTAACTAGTACGATAATCCGCGATCAGTGGAGGGCCGAGCGCGGGGGAGAGTCAAGAGTGCGTGTCGGCTGCGAGAGTTCAGCTTTCGGCCGTTTCGTTTGCATCAGTCTGCTCGCCCGCGTCAGCTTGCTCCTCACTGCCTGACGTTTCGTCTTCGGCCTGCTCGTCGTCAGGCGTGAGCTCGGCGATTGCCGAACCGAGTTCGCCATCGAGGTCACCCGAGCGGAACTGGTCGATCGTCTCGTGGATCTCCGTCACGAAGTCGGGAGCCTGTCCGGGCATCTCGACCGGCGGGCCGCGTTCGCTGTCGTTCGCGTGCGGGCCCCGGTCAGCGGGTGGACCGCGTTCGGTCTCGGCTGCCTCATCGTTCGTCTCGTTCGCGTCGGCCTCGTCGGCTGCCGTCGCGTTTGGTGTCGGTGCGTCCGTGGGTGCATCACCCGGCAGTGCCGCCGCCGTGCCGCCGGCGACGAGCAACACTGCGAGGGTGATGCCTGCGATTTTCGTGATGTTCATCTTCGTTGCCTCCGAGTGAGCCTCTCTCGAGACACCTACTTCAACCGGGAACTCGCCGAAGTCGGTTCGTTGCAGGTTGCCCCGAATTGCGACGATTTGCCCCGTCAAACCGGCTTAACCGACGACAGATATATATAGGACAATCGATAGTCGGTCGTGTACTGTTGGCGGAAGCGTTGGCGCGCACTTGCGTGCCCGAGTACTTTTGACGGTTCGCGCCGAACTTCGGGGCATGGAACACGAGGCGACAGTCGAGGGGATCGGCGTCGGCGTCGGGGAGGAAGGTGCTGGTGCGCCAGTCGTCCTCCTGCGGGCGGCCGAGCAGTACGTGCCGATCTTCGTCAGCGCCGACCAGGCCCAATCGATGCAGCTGGCGATCGACGAGGAACCCTTCGAACGGCCGCTGACACACGATTTGCTGATCGAGATGCTCTCGGAGTTTGGCGGTGCGATCGACCGCGTCCGGATCGACGATCTGGCCGACGGGACCTTCTACGCGAAGATCGACGCCGAGCAATACAGCGAAGGCTCGCGCAAGGACGCCGTCTTCGACGCCCGACCCAGCGACGGGATCGCGATTGCCCTCCGGGTCGACTGCCCGATCGTCGTCGACGACGTCGTCGTCGAGGCGGCCGGCCGCCCTCCCGAGGCTTTCGAGGTCGACGACGAGCAGGCGGATCCCTGGGGCGACGAAGGGTCCGACGACCCCGATGATTTCGAGGGCGACGAGTTCGGCGACGAAGGCGACGACTTCG
>JBMCBU010000055.1:0-10554 GCA_048623335.1 Halapricum sp. | reverse complement strand
TCGGGTCAACTGGACCACCCTCGTCCGTCGCGTCCGGCCCGAACAACTCGCCGTCAACGGTTCCCTCGAACCCACCGGGCTCGAACCCGGCGTCGGCGAGCACCGCGTAACAGCCGCGGATCGGATCGGCCCAGTCGCCGGCCGGTTGCGGGTCGGCGGTCGCGAACGTTCGGGTCTCCGCACCGATCGTGACCGTCACGTCGTCCGCCGTCGTCGCTTCCAGCGTCGTCGCCCGATCGGTCGCGACCGAGAGCGAATAGCCGCCGCTGTCGGGCGTCCGATCGCCGAACAGGACCGCCGCTCCGGGAGCACGCACCTGATACATGGTCACGACCACTGGTCGAGGCCGGTTTGGACTTGCGAGTGCTCGATGCGCTCGAACCCGCGCTCGACCTCCGCTGGATCGACTTCCCACGTCCCGGTGACGTACTCGCGGGCCGCGTCCACGTCAGGTGAGATATCGAGATCGAGAGCCGGCGTTTCGACGACCGGCGGGTCCCGGAAGAGCTGTCTGATCCGGTCGGCGTTTTCGATCGAGAGGCCCTCTGCCTCGATGACGCCCCACAGGTCACCGTGTTCGGCGATCGCTTTGACCGACGTTTTCGGCCCGTAGCCGGAGATTCCCTCGTTGAAGTCGGTGCCACAGAGGATCGCGACGTCGATCAACTGTTCCCAGGTGAGACCGTGTTCGGAAAGTGTGGCGTCCAGGTCCATCAGTTCCGGATCGCCCTTGCTGGTCAACTGCCGGAGTGTCAGCGGCGCGCCAAAGAGGAGCGCGTCGTAGTCCTCAGTGCCGACGTAATCGACGTCGCCGCGGCGAGCCATCACTGCCGCCTGGGCTTCGCCCTCTGCGGGCGCGTCGACGATCGGCACGTCGAGCAGTTCGAGCACCTCACGGGTCGTCTCGACGATCGTTTCGGTCAATCGCTGCGTGCGACTCTCTAGACGTGCGACAGCGAGTTCGTCACCACGTTCGCGTGCCGCTTCGAGGCGCTGTTCGGCGGCCTCGCGCTTCTCGCGTCGCTGTTTTACTTCGCCGTCTTTCAGGTCGGTGACTGCGCCGTCGAAGACGAACACCGGTGTCAGGTCGTGTTCGAAGAACTTCGGAAGTCCCTGAACGACGCCCACGAGATTGGCGACCTCTTCGCCGTCGCTCGTCGTGTATATCTCCTCGCGTGTCCACTTGACCGTCGTCGTCAGATACCGATACAGCCAGTTGTGGGCGTCCACGGCGACGACCGAACCCTGCAGATCGGCGAACGGGACATCCTCGATGACCGCCAGCTCGCGGAGCGCTGCGTTTCCCATCGACCACCAGTTGGACCGACAGCGATTTGAATCCCTTGGCGTGGACTCGTCGCTGGGAACACCCGTGGCCACGGGTGTCGATAGAGATTGATTTACAAGAGCGGCCGTCCAACTCGTGGACAGATGACGAATCGCGATCACCGTCCGGCGCCGTCACGACGATCCATTCGCACTGACGGGGGGCCGAGGGTAGAAAACCCCGAGGACGAGTTGCTCTCGGCGGGTGCCCTCGAAGAGGCACCCTCCGGCGACTTGCAGGTCACCCCGACGTTCGACGCGGCTTGGCAGGCCGAGATCGAAGACGTAAAAACCGATGCGGACGCAAACAGGCAGGAACTGATCGACGTCATGGGAATCGATTCGGAGGGAGAGGTCGAACTCGAAGCCGTCGACGACGCCTTCCGAATCACGATCGACGGTGCACTCGTCGGCTCGCTGGAATCACAGGCGGCCTTCTACGCGGATCTTGCTGCCGCCCGCCTGCTCGAGAATCGACTCGCCGAGTGGCACGAACTGCCAGTCGCCGACCGGAGCCGTCTGTTGAAGGGACTGCGGTTGTTCCTGGAGCGTTGCCCGGAGTGTGACACCGAGGTCGTCTTCGAGACGAAGGCCGTCGAGTCCTGTTGTGGCAGCTACCAGGTCGCGGCGGTCGACTGTGACGGGTGTGGCTCGCGGCTGTTCGAATCAGCACCGATCGACGAAGACGCGATGTCCTGACACACCCGCCCGGGACGCGATTCGACGCGCTCGACTGCGCGTCACCGGGGAAGGACTCGACGACCGCTGGGACGTCAGTGCTCACGTCGGCGCGGCTATCCGAACGCGCGCTTCACCCGGGGAAGGGCTCGACGACCGCCGGGACCGTCTCGCGAGAATCGACGAACGCGGCCGCGTGCGCGTCGAGGTCGTCCTCACGGAAGCTCTCTAGCCCCTCCCGATAACGTTCGTGCCGGCTCGGAGCAGGCCAGGATAGCACTCGCTCGGCCAGTCCCGTCCGCTCACCAGTGTAGCCGAAGCCGGCCTTCGACGCAGCCTCGTAGGCGAAGGGGTTGTTGACGGCGATCACGACGCTCTCGAAGCCGCGCTCTGATGCCCGCTCGCGAACCGTTCGGAGCAGTCGCGAGCCGATTCCCTCACCTCGGCGGCCGCGCCGGACCGTCACATAGCGGATCCGCAACGTCGAATCGTCGGTTCGGTCGGCATCGAAGGCCGCCGCCGCGACGAGGGCAGCATCGTCTCGATCGATCACGTCGCTATCACGAACAGCGCTCGTGTCATCACGAACGACCGCCTTGCCAGTCGAGGACATGACGAACTTCCCGGCGTAGCTAAACTGCTCGTGGTCGAGTCGCAGCGTCGGTCCTTCGGCGGGCCAGCCGAGCAACTCGAACTCCATGCACGGACCAGGCACGCCGGCGGCAAAGGCGTACTGCTCCGCGCTCCTTTTGCTCGTTCGGACCCTGTTTGTAGTATGTCCACCGGCGACGTCGCCATCTTCGACCGCTTCGCGCGCTACTACGACCTGTTCGTACCCGGTGCGAAAGAGACCGATCTCTCCCGCGGACTCGACGCCGCGTCACGTCCGGTCGAGCGACTGGTCGATGTCGGCGGCGGGACCGGTCGGGCGGCGCGGGCGCTTGGCGTGCAACAGCGAGTCGTGCTCGACGCGTCCCGTGGCATGCTAGCACAGGCGACGCTGCCGGGCGTGCAAGGCGATGCGGGACAACTCCCGCTCGCGACGGATTCGATTGACGCGATCACCATCGTCGACGCGCTCCATCACATCTACGAGTGGGATGCGGTCTTCGAAGAGGCGTTCCGCGTGCTCGCGCCGGGTGGGGTCCTCGTGATCAGTGACTTCGATCCGACGACCGTTCCCGGTCGGTTGCTGGTCGTGGGTGAGCGACTCGTCGGCTTCGACTCGACGTTTGCCTCGCCCGAGCGCCTCCGCCAGGACCTCGAAACCGCGGGCTTCGAGACGCACCTCCTGGACGGTGGATTCGGGTACACGGTCGCGGCAGTCGTCCCGAAACACGAAGGCACATAGGCTCGCAGGTCAAGTGACCGGATATGCAGGTGATCGACGCGATCGGTCGCCGGGTCGATCGGGCGAGGTTGTCCGGGCTGGTCGCACTCGGTGATATCGTGCTGGTCGGACTGTTCGTCGTACTCGGGGAGATCTCCCATGGGACGCCGCCGTGGGAGTTTCCCGTTCGAACGCTCGAGGCGTTCGTTCCGTTCCTCGCTGGCTGGGTGCTCGCAGCGTTTATCGGCGGTCTCTACACCAGAGACGCCTGGAAGTCTCTCAGACGAGCGGTCTCCTGGACGACACCAGCCTGGATCATGGCCGTCCTGATCGCGATGATAATCCGCTCGATGCCGTTCGTTCGGGGCGGCGTTCAACCCACGTTCGTCGCTGTCTCGATCGCTGTCGGGCTCGTCCTGCTCGTCTCCTGGCGGACACTGATCGCAGTGCTGTACGGTGACTCGTTGCGAGAAGAGACCTGATCCGCGGCTGTGTTCGGTCGGTGGAGGCCACCGACAGACGCCGTCCTATCGATAGTCCTCGATCGATACGGCCACGGTCGACTGGATCCAGGCCTGGTGGTTCTCTCGGTCGTAGATGACGAACGCGTCGTCATCAAGTGTCAACTCGGCGTATCGCTGCGGCTGATTGTCGTCCGTCGCCGGCCCGGCCGTGTTGTCCGTGGCATTACTGCTCATTGTTCTGCGTGGACGGGGGTTCCGTCTCACTGTCCCTCCAGTCTTGACTGAGTGCGCTTTCAGTATAAGTCCACTGTCCCGATTATCACAGTATAAAATGTGAGGGTGTTTCGAAATTCCCCGGATAACGCCCCTTTATTCGGCATGCACACGAATCAATGCCGTCTGCACGGCTGTTTCCGTATCCCGCTTCGATGTCTAATTATCGGTCTTGATATTGCATATGCCCCACACGGCGACGTACGTTTCTCGGTTCGATCACCGAACCGCCCCAGCACAGTACCCGACGACCCGTGCCGGCGAGCCAGCAGTGTCGCCGCTGGTTGCGTACGCGAGCACGTCACCGGACTCACCGCCGAGTTCGCGCGCGGAGCGCAACGTCGCGACTGTCGACCACGGGCCACACATCGAGTGACCGCCCGCGGAGAGGCGAGCTATCGCCTCGGTATCCAGGCGCTCGATCGCCTCCCGAACGGGCCGGTCCGCTTCGACGGCGCTCTCGTGAGGTTGGTAGTGGGTCAGGTCGGTCGACGCCACGACGACAGTGTCTCGGTCGGTTCGGTCGATGGCGTCGGCGAGTGCTGTTCCGAGCCGCTCGGCCCCGTCGTGATCGAGTCCGCCGAGACAGATCGGCAGGATCGATACGTCCGAAAGGACGTGCTGGAGGAACGGAACCTGGACTTCGATGGAGTGTTCGCCCTCGTGGGCGACTGGGTCGAACGTCGCCTCCTCGTGGGACGCGACGACGGCGGTCGCCAGCTCCCTGTCGATCCGCACCTCGCCCAAGGGCGTCCGCCAGCGGTCGTGCGGTGCAACGGCAACAGGATCGCCCACGCGCCGGTGATTGGGTCCGAAGACGACCGCTGTCTCCGGCGTGTCCGGCCGTGCCAGCGTCGCGTAGGCGTGTGCGGCGACGGGCCCGGAGTAGGGGTACCCCGCGTGAGGGGCGACCAGCGCGAGGGGTCGAGGCGGGTCGGCGTCGTGTTCGACCAGCGGGCCGGGACCGACCTCGTGGGTGAAGCTGTCCCGGAGTTGTGCTTCGAGCGCGTCGGTGTCGCCCGCGTAGAACTCCCCCGCGACTGCCGGCTCTCTAACGGTGCCGCCGTCGGTTCGAGCGATCCTGTCAGGGCCGTCTGAGTCACCCTCTCGCTCATCGGACGGCCGGCCGAGCGGTCGTTCGATCACGTCCCCGTTCGGTTCTGTCTCGACGAACACCTGTCCGGTGAACCGCTCGATCTCGACAGCCCCGTCGCGCCACGCGCGATGAGGTACCCCCGCTTTCTGGCAGGTTCCGTCGAGGAACGCCTCAGCGTCCCATCCCTGATCGACGGCGACCTGGGGCAAGAGCAGTCCACGGGCACGGCCACGCTCGACGATCAACCCGTGCGTGCCGACCTCGACGTGCTCGGGATAGGCCGACGGATCGGACGCCGGAAGCGGTTCCGGATTCGAGAGAACTGACACGGTGACGATCAAGTCGTCGAGTTCGTCGGCCCGAACTGGCTCGACACGGGGGTCGTACAGCGCGGCGTCCACTGCGGCGTCAGCGACGACCTCATCGAGTGGCTCGTCCGGGTCCGGCCGACCGATACAGCCGCGCAACCGCTCGTCGCGCTTGATCGTGACGAACGCACCCCTGACGACTTCCAGGGGGTCGCCCGGTTGACCGGGTGACGGGTCCGGCTCGCCGTCGCTGCGTGCAGCGGCCTCGACGACCTGTCTGGCGCGCGATACCAGCTGTCGACCCGCTTCGAGGTCCAGGTTCTCGATGTCGGATGTTGTCTCTGACATGGATGTGCTGGCTGTGATCGGACGGTGTTCAGAACACGCGACGGCGACGCCCATCTGACGGGCCGCGAGGTGTTCCCCGGATCGGGATCTCTCGGCCGCAACTCGGACAGGTGCCGTCGTCGAGGTCGACGTCCCGGACGGCGAACCCCTCACGCTCGATCACCAGGTGACCGCAGTCCGGGCAGTACGTCGACTCGCTGTCGTGACCGGGAACGTTGCCGCTGTAGACGTACTCCAGTCCCGCCTCGTGGGCGATTTCCATCGCACGCTCGATCGTCTCGATGGGCGTCGGCGGTAGGTCAGTCAGCTTGTAATCGGGGTGGAACCGCGAGACGTGTACCGGCGTCTCGGTCCCGACCTCCTCGGCGATCCAGGTCATCCGCTCGCGCAGGCTCGCGTCGTCGTCGTTTTCGCCAGGGACGATGAGGTTCGTCACCTCGACGTGGACATCCGTCTCGGCGAATCGCTCGACGGTCTCGAAGATCGGCTCGGGGTCCGGAACGCCGGCGTGCTCGCGATAGAACCGTCGGTCGCCCTTGATATCGACGTTGATCGCGTCGAGATGCGGCGCGAGGGTGTCGACGGTCTCGGGGCGCATGTAGCCGTTCGAGACGAACACCTGCAGGGCGCCCTCTGGCGACGCTCGCATCGTATCCAGCGCGTACTCCATGAATATCGTCGGTTCGGTGTAGGTGTAGGCCAGTCCATCGGCATCGCCAGCCTCGATCCGACCGGCCAGTTCGGCGGGCGGACGCTCGTGCTCGGGGACGCCCTCGTACTCGATGGCGATCCGGTAGTTCTGACAGAAGTCACACTGCAGGTTACAGCCTTTCGTGGCGACGGAAAGGACGTCTGCGCCGGGCGCGACGTGAAAGAGTGGCTTCTTCTCGATCGGATCGATCGACGTCGAGACGGCCCGTCCGTAGGTCGTCAGGTACAAGCGACCGTCACGGTTCTCCCGGACGCCACAGACCCCACGCGCGCCCTCGGGGATCGCGCAGGTCCGCGGGCAGACCAGACATTGGACGGTCTCGCCCTCGACCGTCTCGTAGTGTTCCGTCTCCCGCGTCGGTGGGTCGGTAGCCATGGTCGGCTCACACACCACTACGAGAGCCGACGACATGAACGCCGCCCGCGCTCCCACGCGATGAAAACGGCGTTCAGTCTGCGGCTCACGTGGGCGCGATCCGGTGACTACAGCTTCGATATGTCCCGCGCCTCTTCGGCGGATTCACGTACTGATTCGACGGTCGCCTTCGGGCTGGTCGCGCTCGCGGCGGCGTTGAGTGCACCCTCGACGACGGGCGCGTCTGCGATCTGGATCTCGGCGTCGCCCTCGACCATCTCGATGGCCGTCTGGGCGTTCATCACGGCGCTACCGAGGTCGACCAGAACGACAACGCCGTCAGTCGTCTCCAGCAGATCGGAAAGCGCCGCCTGCAACTCGTCGATCGACGTGCCGATCCCGCCGTCGGGGTCACCGCCGACCGCTTCGATCGTCTCCTCCTTGCCGCCCATCTCCAGGGCAATCTCTTTGATTCCGGCGGCGGCCCGACCACTGTGGGAGACGATCAACAGTCCGATCATCTCACTCGCCCTCGGGTTCTTCGTCGGGAATCGTCGGCGACGTGGCGTCGACGTCGGTGTCGCCCTCCAGATACTGCTCGGCGGCCTTCAGGATCTCCTCGAGCATGAACAGGGTACTCGTCGCGCCGGGATCCTGATGGCCGGTCGAGCGCCAGCCGAGAAACGACGCCCGGCCTTTGCTCGCCCGGAGCGGGACGGTGAACTCGACGCCGCGCTCGGCCGCGTCGACGGCTTTCGCCAGTGCCTCGAGCGGGGGCAAATCGTCTTGTTCGATGGACTTCTTGTAAGTGTGGACCGCCGGTGTGACCGCGTCGACCATCGTCTTGTCGCCCACGCGGGCGTCCCCGCGATCCTGGAGTTTCTCGAGGAACGCTTCGGCGAACGCGACCGACGATTCGGCCGTGATCCCGTCTTCGAGTTCGGTGCTGGCGGTCATGGCCGAGCCACCGTATAGCGGGCCAGCCGCCCCGCCGACTTTCGAGACGAGCGTCATGCCGACGGTCTTTACGATCTCCTGGACGTCAGCGTCGTCGTCCATGTCCTCGAGCTTCTCGATAACGGCCTTGAATCCACGATTCAGGTTCGCACCGTGGTCGGCGTCGCCGATCGCCGAGTCCAGGTCTGTCAGATGCGTTTTCTCGTTGTCGACCCGAGCTGCGATGTTTTCGATGGCTTCGATCAGGGCCTCACGCTCTGTCGTCTCGTCACCCATGCCCGACAGATGAACCCACGCCGAGTAAACTGTTCGGGGAATGTATCGAAATAAATATCATAATGATTGACTATTTCTTAAGTCCTTGACGAACAATACGGATTGATTATCGGGAAGCGAACACGTTCGGGGAGAGATACGAGAGAGTTCCCCCCATCGATAGACACGTGACGAGGACACGTCAACTTCGGCGGCCCACGACAGCGCAGCCGTCTGGAGTCGTGTGTCCTCGGGTGAATTCCCATGAGTATGTACTGTGATCAGTGCCAGGAGACGGTCGACAACGAGGCGTGTACGGTAACTGGCGTCTGCGGGAAGGACGCACAGACGGCGAACATCCAGGATCTGTTCGTCTGGGAGCTGAAAGGGCTCGCGTATCTCGCCGAGCGGGCACGCACGGCGGGTCTCGTCGACGAAGACCTTCGGGTGTTCATCGTCGAAGGCCTGTTCTCGACGATTACGAACGTCAACTTCGACCCCGAGTGGTTCGAAGAGCAGATCCGCGACGGATTCGAACGCCGCCGGAAGCTTCGCGAACGCTACGAGGCCGAGGTCGGACCGCTCGACGATTCCGATCTGCCGGAAGCCGTAACCTGGGAGGCCGAAGAGAGCGCAGCCCTGTACCAGAAGGCGGCCGAGGTCGGCGTGCTCTCGACCGAGAACGAGGACGTCCGCTCGCTTCGGGAGTTGCTGACCTACGGGATCAAAGGAATCGCCGCCTACGCCGACCACGCATACGTACTCGGCGAGCAGAAAGACGAGGTCTTCGAGTTCGTCCAGCGCGGGCTCGCCGCGACGCTCGAAGACAAGAGTCTCGACGACCTGATCGGGTTAGTCCTCGAGTGTGGCGAGGTCGGTGTCGAGGTCATGGAGACGCTCGATTCCGCTCACACGAGCACCTACGGACACCCCGAACCGACCGAGGTCGACATCGGGACCCGCGACCGCCCGGCCATCCTCGTCAGCGGACACGACCTCAAGGACCTCGAAGAGCTGCTCGAACAGACCGAAGGCGAGGGCGTCGACGTCTACACGCACGGCGAGATGTTGCCCGCCCACGCCTACCCCGCCTTCGAGGAGTACGACCACTTCGTCGGCAACTACGGCAACGCCTGGTGGCAACAACACGAGGAGTTCGAGGCGTTCAACGGCCCCGTGCTGCTGACGACCAATTGCCTGATCCCGCCGAACGACTCCTACGCCGACCGGACCTACACGACCGGTGTCGTCCGATTCCCGGGCCTCCCGCACGTCGAGGACCGCGAGGACGGTCAGCCCAAGGACTTCTCGCGACTCATCGAACAGGCCAAAGAGACCGAACCGCCCGAGGAGATCGAAAGCGGAACGGTCCCCAACGGGTTCGCCCACAACGCCGTGCTGGAACGAGCCGAGGACATCATCGAGGCCATCCAAGCCGGTGACATCCGCGGGTTCGTCGTCATGGGTGGCTGTGACGGCCGCCATCCCGAACGGGACTACTACACCGAGATGGCCGAGTCCCTGCCGGAGGACGTGATCATCCTGACCGCCGGTTGTGCGAAGTACCGCTACAACAAGCTGGATCTGGGTGATATCGGGGGCATCCCGCGCGTCCTTGACGCCGGGCAGTGTAACGATTCGTACTCACTGTTGAAGGTCGCGATGGAACTCACCGAGGCACTGGACGTCGAGGACGTCAACGATCTGCCGATCGCCTACGACATCGCGTGGTACGAGCAGAAGGCCGTGACGGTGCTACTCGCGCTGCTCAGTCAGGGCGTCGAGGGGATCCGTCTCGGTCCGACGCTGCCGGCGTTCCTCTCGGATGCTGTCGTCGACGTGCTCGTCGATGAATTTGACATCAAGCCGGTCGACTCCGTCGAGGCCGACCGCGAGGCGATCATCGAGGAGCTAGAAGCCAGCCCGCTGATCGCCGGATCGTCGCCGACCGCGGCGGACTGATCGCGATTCCAAGACACCGGGCTATTCCAGATCGCGGGGATCGACGTGCTCGATTTCGGGAATTTCGGGAAATAGGGTGTCTGTTGAGACAATCGGCTCGTCGAGGACAGCTGCACTGCCAAGATGCACCCCATCGAATACGTTCAGTGCTTCGTACTGTGACCGGAGGTCGGCAGCGGTATCCAGTGCGTCACTGGTCAGCGGTACCAGCTCGATGTCTGTACCAGCGATCTCTTGGTGCGCCCGGACGACGCGGTCGCGATCCCACTCGTCTTCCATCACGTACTGGAGTTCGATACCCGTTGCGACTGACGTCTTCGGTTCCTCATACTGCCGGCTATAACTTTTCGCAAGTATTTCGCCACCCTGGGGTAGCGAAAATCTTCACGAACTTATAGCCGGCAGTATCAGTCGAACCGATATCGATGTCACTCGCTAGCCAGTCATCGGCTTTCAGCTCCGCGAGAATGACGTCGAGGTCAAGATACACG
>JBMCBU010000054.1:0-10589 GCA_048623335.1 Halapricum sp. | reverse complement strand
ATCTTGACCGGACGGTTCGAGTATTCTGATAGTACGTCGTCATGTTCCCCGAACATTGACGACCCCTCCGTGTGAACAGACAACTATGGGCAAGCACATTTTAATCCCGGTCGACGGGTCAGATCAGGCCCACAGGGCGTGTGAGTTCGTCGCGGAGGACTACCCCCACGCCGACGTGACGTTGTTACACGTGATCAACCCTGCAGAGGCTGGATATAGCGTCCAGGCGGGACTTCCGACGTTCTCCGAGGAGTGGTACGAACGCCAGAAGGGACGCGCCGAGGAAATCTTCGAAGAGGTCGAGTCGGACCTGGAGGGGAGCAACGGCTCGATCGAACAGGAGATCGAGATCGGCAAGCCAACGAACACGATCGTCGAGTTCGCCGAGATGAACGAGGTCGATCAGATCGTGATGGGTAGTCACGGTCGATCCGGCGTCTCGCGGATTCTACTGGGCAGCGTCGCCGAAACAGTCGTCCGACGATCGCCAGTCCCGGTGACGGTCGTTCGTTGATCGGATCGCCTCCAGGTGACGGTCGTCGAGACGAGCCGAACCCGTCACCCTAATACCCGATGGCGGAAAACGGGGAGACATGTTACTCTCCCTTCGCGCGGAGGTCGAGGACGCCCTCACGGCAGCGCTGGAGACGCTCGATCTCCCGACCGACGATTTGGGTATCGAGACGCCGCCCGAGGACGTTCCCGCCGTCCTGGCCTCGAGCGCGGCCTATCGCCTGGCCAGCCAAGCGGGTGCGCCACCGCCCGAGATCGCCGCGAACATCGTCGACACGATCGACGCCGACGACTACGAGTACATCGGCGCAGTCGAACAGCAGGGCCCGTACGTCAACGTCCTGCCGAGCGACCGATATCTCGAAGCCACCGTCGAAGCCGCCCAACGGGACTCGTTCGGAAGCCTCCCCGACCGAGAGACGAGCGTCGTCGTCGAGCACACCTCGGCGAACCCCACGGGACCGGTCCACGTCGGCCGCGCCCGAAACCCCATCATCGGCGACGCGCTCGCCCGCGTCCTGGAGTACGCCGGTTACGACGTACAGCGCCACTACTACGTCAACGACGCCGGCCGACAGATCGCCGTGTTCACCTGGGCCTACGAGACCTTCGAGGAGTCGGAGTTGCCCGAACCGGACCGCGACTCCCCCGAATACGAGATGGTCCGCTACTATCGTGCGGGCAACTCCTTCCTCGACGAGGCCGACGACGCGGCCGTCGAGGACGCCGAAAACGAGATCCAGTCGATCCTGCAGGGGCTGGAAGACGGCGAGGAGGAGACCTACGACCGCGTCTCTGCGGTCGTCGACACCGTCCTCTCGGGGATGACCGCCACGCTGGAGCGACTGCCAGCCGAGTTCGACGAGTTCGTCAAGGAGACACGGTTCATGCGCGATGGTTCGACCGAGGACGTGGTCGCCCGCCTCAAGGAACTCGAGCAAGCGGTCTACGAGGAAGACGCCTGGCAACTCGACTTCGAGGACATCGAGAAGAACCTGGTCTTCCTGCGGGCGGACGACACGTCGCTGTACACCACGCGGGATCTGGCCCACCACGAGTGGAAGTTCGACAACTTCGATCGCGCGGTGACGGTCCTGGGCGAGGACCACAAGCTCCAGGCCGACCAGCTTTCGAGGACGCTCGCGTTGCTCGGCCACGACACCGACCAGCTCGAGCAGGTCTTTTACTCGTGGGTCAACCTCCCCGAGGGCGGCATGAGTACCCGGGAAGGGACCGGCGTCGATCTCGACGACCTGCTGGACGAGGCGATCGACCGCGCCCGCGAAGAGGTCGAGGATCGCCTCGAGGACCGCCTGCGTGACGACGACCTCGACGCGGAAGACGTCGAGCGGATCGCCCATCAGGTCGGGATCGGTGCGGTTCGCTACGACGTCGTCGCCAAACAGCCGACGAAGGGGATCACCTTCGAGTGGGACCGTGCACTGGACTTCGAGGCCCAGTCCGCACCCTACGTCCAGTACGTCCACGCCCGTTGCTGTGGGATCCTCTCGGAGGCCGACGCTGCCGGCCACGGAGTGCCCGAAGAGATCGACGTCGACGCCCTCGAAACGGAGGCGGCCCGCGAGCTCGTCAGGGAGATCGCACGCTTGCCCGCCGTGATCGAGCAAGCGGCCGACGACCTTCGTCCGCACGTCGTCGCGACCTACACGCGGGACCTTGCCGAGGCGTTCAACACCTTCTATCGGGAGTGTCCGGTGCTGACCGCGGACGATCCCGAGACTCGCGCCGCCAGGCTGGCCGTCGTCGCCGGTGCTCGCAACGCGGTCGCAAACGCCCTGGACGCGCTGGGCGTGGCTGCTCCCGACTCGATGTAGTCGTCGGCGGTCGTGTCGTTCGGGGCATGCGTCTCGTTTTCGACTGTCGCGTTCTCGTCCGTGACTTCGCTCAACAGCATCGGCGGCCCGCACTCGCCACAGGCGTCGAACTCCTGTAGCCTCGTCGACGGTCGATCGGCGGGTGCCATCGTCATCGACGTGAACGCGAGAACGAACAACGCGAGCGTCGACAGTGTGATGACTTTGCGCCGCTGGTCCGATCTAGCGTCCATATTCCTCGTTCGCTTTTCGGCTCGGTAGGCACTCGACCTCGATATCGGGGGCCATCTCAAGGTTTCGTGGTGTAACGGCACCGATCGGCGCAACCACGCTTTTGTTCGATGGCGTCCAATCCCCGGCCAATGAAGACGATCAAGGACAGCGTCCACGACTACATCGAGATCGGGGGTGTCGCCCGCGAGTTGCTCGATACCGCGCCCGTCCAGCGCCTCCGTCACGTCACGCAACTCGGGACCGTGACGCTCGTGTACCCCTCGGCGAACCATACCCGGTTCGAGCACTCGTTGGGCGTGTATCACCTGGCCAACCGGGCGCTCGCACAGCTCGGCATCGAGGGCCAGCAGGCCGAGCGCGTCCGGGCGGCCGCGCTGTTGCACGACGTGGGTCACGGCCCCTACAGCCACAACGTCGAGGATCTCATCCAGCGCCACACTGGCAAGTACCACGACGAGGTCCACGACCTGCTCGGGTCGGGCGCTGTCGCCCGGATCCTCTCCGAACACGGGCTCAACCCCGACAGGGTGGCGGATCTGGTAGCCGGGAAGGGCGAACTCGGACAACTCGTCTCCGGCGAACTCGACGTTGACCGGATGGACTACCTCGCGCGGGACGCCCATCACACTGGCGTCCCGTACGGAACGATCGACCACGGCCGACTCATCCGGGAACTGCGATTCGTCGACGGGAACCTCGTGTTGGCGGCGGGGAACGTCCAGACCGCCGAGAGCCTGTTGCTCGCTCGCGCGTTGATGAACCCCGTCGTCTACTCCCACCACGTCGCCAGGATCGCCAAGGGGATGCTCCGGCGCGGCACCGAGCGTCTGCTCGCGGAGACAGCGGTCACACCCGAACGGCTTCGACGGATGGACGACAAGGACCTGCTGGTTGCGCTGCGCTCGAACGAGGCGACCGCAGGCTACGGAGAGCGGCTGAGTTACCGCAATCTCTACAAGCGGGCAGTGTGGGCCGAGATGGGCGCAGTTCCCGAGGATCTCCTCGCGGCGTCCCACGAGTCGATCCGAGAGCTGGAAGACGAGATCGCCACAGACGCCAACGTCGATCCGGCTACCGTCATTCTCGACGTGCCCGAGCAACCCGAGATGAGAGAGACCACGAGCCGGGTGATCGTCGGCGGTCGAACGCGAAAGCTCGAGGATCAGTCGACGCTTGTGCAGGCGCTGCGGGCCGCCCAGTACGACCAGTGGCGACTCGGCGTGTACGCGCCAGCCGACATCCGGGACCGCGTCGGCGACGCAGCCGTGCGAGTGCTCGGGCTCGACCTCGAGGAGACGCTGGTCAGTGACGTGCGATCGGGGATCCACGCGACGCTCGATGAGTTCCAGTAGGATCAAAGGGTAAGGCCGCCAACGCCCACCTATGGACATCGAAGGCACGATTCTTTGGGGTCGCGAGTTCGAGCCGATCGAGGGACGAGTCGTCGTCGAGGACGGCGCGATCGCGGCCGTCGAGGAGACTTCAATCGACAGCGACGCCATCGTGCTGCCAGCGTTCGTCAACGCCCACACCCACATCGGCGATTCGATCGCCAAGGAGGCGGGTGCAGGGCTCTCCCTGGACGAACTCGTCGCACCTCCCGACGGGCTGAAACACCGACTGTTACGGGAAGCGACCTGGGAGGAGACAGTCACCGCCATGCGTCGTTCGCTACAGTTCATGGAGCGATCGGGGATCGGCGCGTTCGTCGAGTTCCGGGAGGGTGGCCTCGCGGGCATCGAGATGCTCGAGGACGCCCTCGAGGGACTGGCGATCGAGAGCGTCGTCCTCGGCCGCGAAACCGTCGACGCGATGCACGAAAGCGACGGGTTTGGCGCGAGCGGCGCGCGTGACGGTGATTTCGACGCCGAACGAAACGCGACCCGGCGAGCCGACAAGCTGTTCGGGATTCACGCCGGCGAGCGCGACAGTGCCGACATCAACCCGGCGATGGATCTCGACCCGGATTTCCTCGTGCACATGGTTCATCCCGAACCGCTACACTACAAGCGACTCGACGACGAGGCGACCCCGGTTGTGGTCTGTCCGCGTTCCAATCTCGTCACTGGCGTCGGCGTCCCGCCGATCCGCGAGTTGCTCGATCGGACGACCGTCGCGCTGGGGACCGACAACGTCTTTCTCAACAGCCCGTCGATGTTCCGCGAAATGGAGTTCGCCAACAAGCTCGCGGACGTCTCCGCCCGCGAGGTCCTGGGGATGGCGACCTGGGCCGGTGCCGACATCGTCGGGCTGAACGCCGGCGAGATAAGCGAGGGCAAAGACGCTCGCCTGCTCGTCCTCGACGGTGGGTCGGATAACCTCGCCGGCGCCAAGGACGTCGTCCGGGCGGTCGTTCGGCGGGCTGGTGTCGACGACGTGCGCGAGGTCGTCCTCGGTTGAGAGACGCCCGCACGGGCGTCGCGTGACGGGTAGTTTTTAATCTCCGGGGGAGTAGCGCCGACATGGACCGCCTCAGGCAGTCGATGCTCGACGCCCCGATCATCGAGAAGGACGGCTATCATTACTTCGTCCACCCGATCAGCGACGGCGTCCCGATGCTCGAACCGGAACTGCTGCGCGAGATCGTCATCAAGATCATCCGCAAGGCGAAACTCGAAGACGTCGACAAGATCGTCACGCCGGCCGCGATGGGCATCCACATCTCGACCGCGGTTTCGCTGATGACCGATATCCCGCTTGTCGTCATCCGCAAGCGCCAGTACGGGCTGGAGGGCGAGGTGTCTCTCCAGCAAGTCACCGGCTACTCCGAGAGCGAGATGTACGTCAACGACGTCTACGAGGGCGACAAGGTGCTCGTGCTCGACGACGTGCTCTCGACCGGCGGGACGCTCGCCGGCATCACCGGCGCGCTCGAAGAGATCGGTGCGGAGATCGTCGACATCGTCGCCGTCATCAAGAAGGTCGGCGGTGAGAACAGGCTCGACGAGACCGATTACGACGTCAAGACGCTGATCAACGTCGACGTCGTCGACGGCGAGGTCGTCGTCGAGGATCCACAGGGCGACGGCTAGGCCGTCGTTTCCCACACCGTTTCGTTCCGAAGCTATCCACAGCTACGTCCAGGGGACCGACCGGTCCTGAATCTCGCCGGCGAGTTCGGTGCCCATCGTCTCCGCGACGTCCTCGGCGTTCGCAAGCGCCCACATGAGTTTGACCTTCGCGGTACCGGGCAGCATGTCCTCGCCTTCGATCACGCCGGCCTCGAGCAGGTCCCGGCCCGTGTCGTAGACCCGATCACAGACCCGCCCTTCCAGACACTGGCTGGTCATGACGACGTACGTACCGTCGCTGGTGAGGTCGTCGACGTACTCGATCCAGTCGGTGTTGACGTGGCCGAGTCCGGTCCCTTCGATGACGATCCCGGCCTTGTCGTCGGAGGCTTCGAGCACGGCTGGATCGCTCCCCGGCGTGAACTTCACGAGCTCGACTTCGGTTTCCAGATCGGCGGCCACTGCGAGATCGGCCTCGCCGCGCTCTCGGTACTCACGACGGAACGAGACCTCCCGGTCCTCGTAGACGACCTCACCGAGCGGTTCCGCACCGACCGTCTCGAAGGCGTCCCGACGAGAGGTGTGGTTCTTCCGGGCGCGCGTCCCACGATGGAGCGCACACCTCTCGTCGGATCCGTCGGCGTGCATACAGATCAGGACCTCCGCGGCGTCGCTTTTCGCGGCCTCGACCGCACAGACGGCGTTCATGACGTTGTCAGAGGAGGGACGGTCGGCCGAGCGCTGGCTGCCGGTGAAGACGATCGGGACCGGCGTCTCCAGCATGAACGCCATCGCGCTCGCGGAGAACTGCATCGTGTCGGTCCCGTGCATGACGACGACGCCGTCCGCCCCGGCCTCGATCTCCTCGTGTATCGCCGCGGCCAGATCCTGCCAGACGTCGGGCGTCATGTTCTCTGAGAGAATATTCGCGACGACCCGTCCTCGATAGTTCGCCAGCCCCGCCAGTTCTGGGACGGCCCGGAGGACGTCTTCGGCGTCGAACTGTGCGGTCACCGCACCCGTCCGGTAGTCGACCGTCGAGGCGATCGTGCCGCCGGTCGAGATCAGCGAGATCGTCGGCAGCCCCTCGTCGAAAGTAATCTCCGATTCGCCTTCTTCGACCTGTGCGCCCTCGATGTCGTAGGCGTCCTCCTCGCGAACGTCGACGTCGGCAGCGTCGCGGGCGATCCCAACGTTGTAGCCGCTTTCGAGTTTGATCACCAGCTGCTCGTCGGTCGAGGAGGGGAGCACCACCCCATCGTAGGACTGCTCGCCGCGGTCGACGTGAACCCGGTCGCCTGGTTGCATAGGTCGGGTTACCGCTCGCGCGGACTTGAAACCATCTCTTGGCGACGAACGTGTCACACCCACCGGAAAGGAACCCCTATCAACCTGGCCCGCTAACCGAACGGTATGGCCGAGCGCACCGACCAGATGAGCCGCGAGAACGACATCGGCGAGGTCGACCTCGATGCCATCATGAGCGAAGATTCCGATTCGGATGCCATCACGGACGACCGACCCGCCGCAGCGGAAGACCGTACGGCCGAGACCAGCGGCGGCATTCGTGCCCGTCTCGCGCCTCGCGTCGGGCGTCTTTTCTCGATCAAGACGTTCGTCGTCGCGCTCGTTTTGACGATCGGACTGGCCTTCGTCGCCAGCGCGGTCGTGCCGTTCGTCCCCGACAACGTCACTGGTCTGCTTGGCATCTTCCTCGGCGGCTCCGTGATCGGCCTCTGGTCGGACAGCCGTCGCTATCTCGAAGTCGGTGCGGCAGCGCTGATGGCCGGTGCGCTGACGGTGTTGCTCAGCAATTTCACGCTCGCCGTGTGGGGTCCGGGTGGCCCCCTCGTGGCTATCGGTGCCGGGTCGAGCGGGATCGCAGGTCTTCTCGGGCACTACGTCGGTCGCGACCTTCGTGCAGGGCTGACACGCGAGATCGAATAGCACGACAGGCCGGCCAGACGACTTAGCTTTCGGCGAGCGTCCACTGGTCGCCGTCACGCTCGACGGCCCCGCGCGCTTCGAGCACCCGTAGCATCTCCACCACCAGCCCCGGCGGCGCGTCGACCCGGCGGCTCAACCGGCGGGGAGTCGCCGCCCCGTCAGTCAGTGCGAGCAGAATCTCGACCGTCAGACGGTCGTCCCCGCCGTCGACTCGCTCGCCGATCCCCTCCATGACCTCGGTCAGTCGACCCTGTACCCACCGCTGGGCGAGCGAGAGCTCGTTTCGTAACCGCTCGAGTTCGCGCAGGTCGGCCACGAGCGAACGCAGGTCGCCTCCGCCGTTCGGTTCGACGTCGACCGACAAATGACGGCACGAATCGAGATCCAGTCCCGAGCTGGCGGGGTACGCGCTTTTCGTCCCGTACTCGTACGGCGAAACCGAGACCTCGAGGCGAAACCCCCTGGCGATGTAAAAATACTTGCGACGTTGATCGTCGACGCGACTCTCGATCAACCCGGCGGCTTCGAGTTTTCGCAGGTGATCGATGACTGCCTTGGGACTGACTCCGATGTACTCGCTGATCTCCGTCACGTAACAGGGCTTGTGCGCGAGTAGCCGGAGAATGCGTCGCCGATTCGCGTTCCCCAGGAGATCGAGCAGTTCGGCGGAGTCCATTCACCTGATGTAACCGGTTATTCTATAAAAGCCTTTCTCAAAATAGCCGGGTTCACACAGGTCGTGAGACCAGTCCACACTGGTTCGCCAGCACGGAGGAGCGACCTCTCCGACCGATCAGCCACGCACAGCCTTCCGAAACCGAAAGACTGTTTACAATTCTGTTAGATGTGAGTTACACGAACACTTCCGATGAAGGTCTCGTTAGGTCCGCGCGACGTGTGGTATCTCGTTCCTCCCCTCCTCGCGTCCGGCATCGCGAGCATGGCCTCGAAGGTGACGCCGTTCTCACCTCGTACGCCAGCCGTGCACGGACTCGAAGGCGACGTCGTCTCGTTGTTCCAGACCGTCACACATCCAGGCCTCACAGCGTTTTTCGTGCTGGTCTACGTGGGTTTTTACCCGCTCTTGCTTGGATTGACGTATCTGGGACTCAAACGCGAGCCCGGGAACCGCCACGTCGACTACGCGGCCACCTATACGGCCGTCGTGCTGATTTCGACGCCGCTGTTTTACTTTGCGCCGGTCGGCGTCACCGGATACTTTCTCGAAGGCGTTGAGCCGTTGCTCTACGAGGGCAGTAGCGTGGTCGGGTCGATCGTGACGAGCGTAGACACGCTTCAGAAGGCGATGCCGAGCCTGCATCTCGGGCTCGCCGCGGTCGCATCACTACACGCGCCACGAGGCTACAGGTTCCTGAGCTGGGCCGCGACCGGACTGATAGCGCTCTCGACGCTCTACCTGGGTATCCACTGGGTGACCGATCTCATCGTCGGCGGAACGATCGCGTACGGCTGCTATATCAGTGGGCCGCTCGTTCGCGCACACGTTCACGACCGTCGGGAACCCGCCCCCGCAGACGCCGTCCGCGGCGATTGATCGTGATCGCTGTCTCGTTTCGAGGGGCTCTCCGAACGAGTGTCCTCACGAACGCACGGGCGACAGTATCAGACTGGCAACGTCGTCGCGGAGTCGTTGGCCTGTGCGAGTCGGAACCGGCGATCTCCCGTTCGCGTCGTTTCGGGCCAGTCGAGAGCCCGATATCGTCCGATCGGATACCACGTTCGCCGCACGAGAGCTGTTTGGATCGTATCTGGGCGGCAAACCGACCGCAGGTGGTACCGAGTACCTGCGCGCCGCCGAACAGACGGTCTTCGAGGAGGTCTTCACAGACGAGATGGTGACTGTCCCGACGCAGGATCCGTCGTACGGTCGGGGCACTGTCAGCTGTGTGACTCCGGTGGGCAACTCGTGACTGTATTAATCAAAACAGCAGATATTATCAAAATGTAGACGATCCAAGTGCCGGCCGCTCGAATGGCTGGCATGGTGTTGCAGACTGTAGCACTGGACAGTGCAGTACAGTTCGTCCCGTTGCAGTTCGGCGGAGACCTCATCGGACTCGCAGTCGTCTTCCTGATCCTGGCACTCGTCTCCGCGGTTCTCGGAGCAGGCGGTATCGCCGGGCTCAGCATGAACATCGCCAAGTGGCTCGTGATCATCTTCGTGGTCCTGGCCGTGGTCACGTTCATCCTGTGATCCCGAGGCGGGCCCGGTGATCGGACGTTGTAACGCGGCGTCGGTGACTCTCCCCAGACGCGCCATGAGACATTCCGGAGCACAGTCCGTGCCACAAGGCGAATCACGTCCGAACGAGTCTGACGACAGTGAGCCGGTCGTCGACGTCGGCGTCCTCGTCGCGCCCGGCCCCCAGAGCGACGCCGAGCAGCTGCGGGATTTTACCGAAGAGATCGTGGCGACGGCCGAGTCCGAACTCACGGCAGCCACGGCGACTACCTGGCGGTTCCATCCGGTCGAGGTCGACCCGCTTCCCGACGGGCGCGGCCGTCGTCCTTCGGTTTTCATCGACGACGCGATGGTCAGGATCGCCGAACGACCCTACGACGTCTTCGTCGTCGTCACCGACGTTCCGTTGACCTCTCATCGCAAGCGAGCTGTCCCGGGACTTCCGTCGCGCATCAGTCGAACGGTCGTGATCTCGACGCGGCGGTTGGTCCTCGGCGACCGTGCTGGCGCTCCGCGGTCACTGGACGACCCGGCGGTCCGCTGGAACGGTGCGACGCTGTTGCTCCACCTGATCGGCCACGTCATCGGGGCCGAGCACACCACCGAGGAGGGGATCATGCAGCCGTTCCGGTTCGACCCGGAGAGGAGATCAGTCCCCACCTTCGAATCGATCGATACCCGAAATCTGCAGCGCCTGATTACGGAGATTCCCGACGAGTCGGTCTCGCGGGGCCGGCTCGGGCAGTTCGCGTTCCACCTCAGGAGTCTCGCTCGCAACCCCGGCGATGTCATCCAGGCCGTCTCCGGGAGTCGCGGGGTGTTACTGCCGCTGTCGCTCCCGAAACT
>JBMCBU010000053.1:0-10641 GCA_048623335.1 Halapricum sp. | reverse complement strand
AGTCGCCCGCGATTCCCCACGTCGACGACTACGAGGGCAAAGGCGTCTCCTACTGTGTCGAGTGTGACGCCTTCTTCTACAAGGACTCGCCGGTCGGCATCGTCGGTGCCGGCAACTACGCCGCAAAGGAAGCGATGATGATGCTGGATTACACCGACGACGTGCGCGTGCTGACCAACGGCAACGACCTGGAGATGGACGACGTTCTGCAGGAACAGCTGCAGGCAGAGCACATCGAGATCGTCACCGAGCCGGTCGATCACATCGTCGGCGACGAGATGGTCGAAGGCGTCGAACTCGACGGCGGGGACGTCATCGAACTCGAAGGCCTGTTCGTCGCGCTCGGTGCGGCCGGCGGTGCCGACATCGCCGACATGCTGGGCATCCCGCGTGACGGATCGTATCTCGACGTCGACGAGGACCAGTTCACCGGCGTCGACCGGGTTTACGCCGCCGGCGACCTCACCGGCGGCCAGCGCCAGGTCAACGTCTCCGTCGGCGAGGGCACGACCGCCGCGATCAACCTGCTCGAGGACTTCCGCGGCGGCGAGTACGTCGACTACAAGAAGATCGAGGCGTAGAGCGGTTCGGCGGCGCTATCGCTTCGCCAGCGTCTCCGTGATCGTTTTTCGATACCGGGTCGTCAACTCCGTGACGACGAGCCGATCACGCGGGTCGATACCGAGCACGACCAGCCCGAGCAGGTAGCTCGCGAGTCCGAGTGTCGTACCGACTCCGACGGCGAGCAGGCCGGGCACCGATGCCCGTACTACGAACATCACTGCGATCATGCCGCCCCCGGCGGCCAGCGGTTTCAGGAAGGTTCGGTCGAACGGGAACAGTCCCTCGAAGCGCCGAAGCAACAGTACTTGCAGGCCGTTCTGGACGGCGATAGCGAGCGACGTCCCCAGTGCCGCGCCGACCAGTCCGAACCTAACAGTGAACGTATAGGTGAGCGCGACGTTGAGCACGGCCAGCATCCAGTCTAAGACCATCCTGGCGTACTGGTGGTCGGTCATCATCAACAGCCAGCCGGTCGCGCCGACAGCGCTGCCGACGAACACGCCGCCGAGATACACCACCAGCGGCAGGTACCCGCGCGCGTACGTTGACCCGAACACCGCGAGCAGTTGCTCTCCGTAGACGCCGAGGACGGCGAGAAAGGGGAGAACGGTCGTCACGATGAGTCGCGTCGCCGACGAGTAGACGGCGTCGAGCGTCGCCATCCGGTCGTCGGCGTACAGATCAGAGGCGACGGGTGGCAACAACTGGTTGAACGACAACAGCGGAATCCAGGCCAGCGAAATCAACACGAGCACGACGTTGTACGTCCCGGCATCGACGGCTGTCAATAGCGCACCGACCAGCAAGATGTCGACCCGGTTTTGAAACACCTTCCCGAGACTGCTCATCGCGACCGGTCCCGCGTGGTTGTAGAATCGCCGTACGTCACCGCGGATCCCGCGAACCCGGGGCACGATCCCGGTCGAGCTGATCGACACGGGGACGCCGACAGCGACCAGCACGAGCGTGCAGGCGACGATCGCACCCGCGACGCCGACCACCGAGTATCCCAGCGCCAGCGCGAGCGTCGCGCCGACGAGCCGCGCGGACGGCCGCAAGAGCTTGTTGAACAGCACTTCCCCACGCGCCGACCCGATCGCCCGGAAGACGGCCGCGACGATCATCACGAGTCCGAGAAGCCCGACGAGGACGCCGAACAGCCGCATCGCGGGTGTAAACGCCGGCTCGGTCACGGTGCGCGCGTTGATCGCCGGGGCGGACAGCCAGATACCGATCGCGATCGCACTCCCGAAGCCGAGCGTCGTCGCGTAGGCCAGCCCGGTCACCCGCGAGCGTTCCGCGTCGTCGGCCGCGGGCAGAAACCGCTGGAGAGCCGGGACGCTCCCGAACGTGACCAGCCGAGCCAGGACCTGGGCGATCCGCCAGGCCAGCGCGTACACTCCGTAGGCGACGGGACCGAGCCCGCGCGTGAGGACGAACTCCGTCGCAGTCGTCAGCGCTCGTTGGGCGGAGACGGCCCCGGAGGTGACGACGGCACCGTGAGCGATCGTGACCAGCGCCTCCCGTTCGTCTTCGTCGATCTCAGGACGACTACGTGACACGTGAATAGAGAAGGGGACTTAGAGCAGTGCGCCGGCGGCGGCGATCGCTTCCTCCGCAATGACGCCGAACCCGGGCAACAGCAGGACCGTCAGGACGGCCGCACCGACGACCGCCGCGTAGAGCCCGACCGGGTAGGAATCGATCTCGTGAGGCGTCTCGGGCGTCTCGATCCACAGCGCCTTGACGAGCCGCGAGTAGTAGTAGAGGCTCAGTGCGCTGTTGACGAGCGCAACGGCGACCAGCCACCACAGGCCGGCCCCGATCACGCCCATGAACAGGACGTACTTCGAGAGGAAGCCGGCACCGACTGGCAGTCCAGCCAGACTGAACAGGAAGATCGTCATCGCGACGGAGGCGATCGGCGCTTCCCGCCAGAGGCCGTTGTAGTCCTCGAACTGGCGGCCGACGCCCCAGTATTCGGCCAGCGCGACGAACAGGAACGCCCCGGTGTTCATGAAGCCATAGACCAGCAGGTGCATCATCCCGGCTCCGAGCAGGAGGCTATCGTTGCTCACGCCCGCGAGCAGTCCCTCCGTGCCCGTTCCCGAAAAGGCAGCCAGGGCCATCAGGACGTACCCGGCGTGTCCGATCGACGAATAAGCAAGCATGCGCTTGACCTTCTCCTGGGTCGCGGCCGCGAAGTTACCCAGCGTCATCGTCACGACCGACAGCACCAAAAACGCCAGCGTCCAGTCGAAGGTGCCCGAGACCGCCTCGAGCGGGAACGCCACGGTGAACGCGCGGAACGCCAGCACGAACCCGGCGGCCTTCGACGCCGAGGAGAGGAACCCAGAGATCGGCGCGGGCGCGCCCTCGTAGGCCTCCGGTGCCCAGAAGTGGAACGGCACGGCGGCGGTCTTGAACGCGACCCCGCCGACGACCATCAGGATCCCGAGCCCGAGGATGCCCGGCCCGCCGGTGAGCGTGTCGCTCGCGATGGCTTCAGCGACCATGTCGAACCGCATCGCACCGGTCGCGCCGTAGACGAGGCTGATCCCGTAGACGAAGATCGCCGACGATAGCGCGCCGACGAGGAAGTACTTCAGACCGGCCTCGACGGATCCGCGGTTGTGCTTGAGGTACGCGACCAGCGCGTAGGACGGCAGCGAGACGAGTTCGATCGCGACGAACGCCGCCGCCAGGCTGTTCGCGGAGGCGACCATCGCCATCCCGGTCGCTGCCAGAAAGACCAGCGAGTAGTACTCCGCCTGATAGGCCTCGCCCGCGAGGTAGTCGTGACTGCCGAGCACGACGAGGGCGGTGACGCTGCCGAAAAGCGCCGTGAAGAACAGACTCATCTCGTCGACGACGTACGCGCCGTCGAACAGCTCGACCGTCCCGGCTTCGAGGAGGAACCAGCCCGACAGCACCACGGCGGCCAGCGAGCCGACGAGGCCGACGCCGGTCAGAACGCTTCGGCTCAGCGAGTCCGATTCGGGTTCGACGCTGTCTAGCAGGAACAACACCAGTGCCGTCACGGCAAACGCGAGCATCGGTGCCATCGCAGCCCACTCCGGCAGGTTGACGAGCGGATCCATCAGGCACCACCTCCGAGACTATCGACGATCGGATTGATCGCGTCCTGGATCATCCCCATGAACAGGTCGGGGTTGACCCCGAGGACGATGACGCAGGCGAGCAACACCGCGAGCGGCGCGATGTCGTGCAGTGGCGCACGGCCGACCTCGTAGTCGGTCCCGAGGTCGAACTCTCCGAATAGCGTGCGCTGCATCGCCCACAGCAGGTAGCCCGCGACGATGACGATGCCGAACATCGCCGCGGCGGTGAACAGCGGCGCGGCCGAGAGGTACGGCGCGTCGAACGAGCCGAGGAAGACGAACACCTCGGCGGCGAAGCCGCTCATCAGCGGCAGCCCCATGTAGCCGAACGCCGCCGCCACGAAGATGCCGACCGTCCAGGGCATCCGGTCGGCCATCCCGGACATGTCGCCGACCATCCGGGTGTGGGTCTCGTTGTAGATGACGCCGACGACCATGAACATCAGCCCGGAGATGAACCCGTGAGAGATCATCTGGAAGGTCGCGCCGCCGACCCCGTAGGTCGTGTACGCGACCAGCCCGAGGATGACGTAGCCCATCGAGGAGATCGAGGAGTAGGCGACGATCCGCTTGAGGTCCTGCTGGGCCAGCGCCAGCATCGCGCCGTAGATCACGCTGAGCACGGCGATCGCGGCGATGAGTTCGGCGTAGTCGGTCGCGACATCGGGCAGCATCGTGAAGTTGAACCGCAACAGCGCGTAGGTCCCCATCTTCAGCAGGACGCCGGCCAAAAGCACCGACACCGGCGTCGGGGCCTCGACGTGGGCGTCGGGTAGCCACGTGTGGACCGGGACGACCGGCACTTTCACCGCGAACCCGAAGAACATCAGCGCGAACGCGAACAGCTTCACCGTCTCGGGGGCGAACCCGGCGATCGAACCGACCGCGCCACCGGCCTGCAGTGCCTGGGCGACCTCGGGCAGACTGAGCGCGCTCACGCTGTCGCCCATCGCAAAGACCAGCGTCAGGAACCCGACGAACATGATCAGACTCGCGACGTTGGTGTAGACGAAGAACTTGATCGCCGCGTACTTGCGGCGCGGCCCGCCCCAGATGGCGATCAGGAAGTACATCGGCACGAGCACGACCTCCCAGAAGACGAACCAGACGAAGAAATCAAGCGCCGCGAAGACGCCGATGAGTCCGAACTCAAGCAGGAGGACGAGCCCGTAGAACTGCGACTCGCGCTCGTCGATTGGCGTCCAGGCGCTGACGATCGCCGCCGTCGTCAGGATCGTCGTCAACACGAGCAACGGGAGGCTCACGCCGTCGAGGCCGACGTACCACTGGAGCGTGTAACCGAGATCGAACCACTCGACGGTCGTCTCGTAGGCGATCTCGCTCCCATCGAGCAGGGCGTTGCCGCTGCCCTCAAAGTCCAACCACAGCCAGAGACTGCCGACAAGCGGCAGGAGGCTGAGCGCGGCCGCGAGCTTGCCCGCGTACCGGTCGGGTGCGAAAAACACCACGCCAGCGGCAAGCAGCGTCGCAGCGAGGAGTGTTTCGATCAACATCAGAACCACCCTCCAGTGACGCCGAAGACCGCAACGAGGACAATCAGTCCCAGCGTCAGCAGGACGACGTAGTTGCGAACGACGCCGGTCTGGATCCGCCGCACGCCGCGTCCGGCGAAGCGGCTCGCACTGCTGATCCCGTCGACGACGCCGTCGACGACGCCCTGATCGAACGTGTCGGCGGCCTTCGCGACCGGGACCGTCAGTCCCGTCGCGAGCCACACCTGGTACTCGTCCTGGTAGTAGTTGTGCATGAGAAGCGTCTTCACGCGACCGAGTCTGTCAGTATGCTCGACCGGTTCGGGCACGTTGTACAGCCGGTAGGCGATCCCGACACCCGCGAGCGCCAGCCCGAGCGACAGTGCCGCCGAAGCCAGCAGTCCGGTAGTCCCGATGTCGGCCGCCCCGTAGCCCGCGAACGCCCCCGTCTCCAGCAGTTCTCCGTAGTGGTGGACGTTCGTCAGGTACGCCTCCGGCCCGGCGTCGAGGAACTGATGGAGATAGTCGATATTCGCGCCGGTGACTTTCTTGATCGGGACCATGTTGATCGCGCCCAGCGTCGCCGCGAGCACGCCCAGCACGACCAGCGGCCCTTTGACGTTCCAGCGAACCGGCTCGGGGTCTTCGGCGAGGTCAGTGCGGGGCTCGCCGTGGAAGGTCAGAAAGACCATCCGGAAGGTGTAAAAGCCGGTGAAGACGACGGCGAGCAGTCCCATCGCGTATCCGCCGAGCAGCAGCGGGCTCTCGCCCAGCCCGTGGATCAGCGTCTCGTAGAGCACCTCGTCTTTCGACCAGAAGCCCGCGAAGGGGAAGATGCCAGCCAGCGCGAGCGAGCCAGCGAGGAACGTCCAGTAGGTGACCGGCATCTTCTCTTTCAGCCCGCCCATGTCCCACATGTTCTCGTTGTGGTGCATGGCGATGATGACCGAGCCGGCACCGAGGAACAAAAGCGCCTTGAACACGGCGTGAGTCGTCAGGTGGAACACGGCGGCGACGTAACCGCCACCGCCCAGCGCGAGCATCATGTATCCGTACTGGGAGATCGTCGAGTACGCGAGCACTTGCTTGAGTTCCTGTTTGACGACGCCCATCGACGCCGCGAACAGGGCGGTGAACCCGCCGATGAAGGCGATGACGCCGAGTGCCGTCGGCGACAGCGCGTAGAAGCCGTACATCCGGGCGACCAGGAAGACGCCCGCCGCGACCATCGTCGCCGCGTGGATCAGTGCCGAGACCGGCGTGGGACCTTCCATGGCGTCGGGCAGCCAGGTGTGCAGCGGGAACTGCGCGGACTTGCCGATCACGCCGCCGAGCACGAGCAGGCCGACGACGGTGAACCACGCCTGCTCGCCGAGTCCGAGGAAGGTGTTGACGGTGTGTTCGCCGCTCAGGGCCTGCTCGGCCAGATGCGGGAAGCTCTCGCTGCCGGCGAACGCGCCCGTCCCGAACGTCGCGAAGATCGCGACCACGCCCACGAGGAAGAAGTAGTCCCCGAAGCGGGTGACGAGGAACGCCTTCTTGGCGGCGCTCGGCGGGCCGGCCTCGCGGAACCAGAAGCCGATCAGCAGGTACGAGCACAGTCCGACCAGCTCGAAGAACATGAACGCCATCAGGATGTTGCTGGCGAACACGAAGGCGAGCATCGAGAAACTGAACAGGCCGAGCCCGGCGTAGTATCGAGGCAGGCCGGTCTCGCCCTCGTCGTTCATGTATCCCAGCGAGAAGACGTGCACGAGGAACGAAATGAGCGAGACGACGACCAGCATCAACGCCGAGAGCGGGTCGACCAGCACGCCCAGTTCCAGCGAGAACGGGGCCGACCCGCTCGCGTCGAGGAACGTATACAGCGTCTCGTTGTAGCCGCCCTCGCCGGTCGCGACCGTGACGGCGACGAGCACCGACAACACGAGCGAACCGCCGGTCGCGGCGATTCCAGCCAGCGCGCCCTTCTTGGGCAGGTACTTGCCCGCGAACAGCGCGACGACGAACGACACCAGCGGCAGCAGCGCGATCGCCGGCACGAAATCATATATCCCTGTCATGTTACCACCGCATCGTCTGTGGGACGCTCACGTCGATCGTCTCGAAGTTGCGATACAGCACGAGGATGATCCCCAGGCCGATGGCCACCTCGGCCGCGGCCAGGGCCATCCCGAACAGGGCAAAGACCTGCCCGGTGAGGTTGCCGTGCTGGAGCGAGAACGCGACGAGGTTGATGTTCGCGGCGTTGAGCATCAACTCGACGGACATCAGGTAGATCAGCGCGTTCTCCCGGATCAGGATTCCGAGCAGGCCGATCGAGAAGACACCGGCCGACAGCAACAGGTACCACTGGGTCTCGATCACGACTGCTCACCTCCCTCCTCGCGTCGGGCCAGCAGGATCGCGCCGTCCAGTGCCGCGTCGAGGACGACCGCGATCGCGAGGAACGCGAACAGGAAGCCCTCGGTCACGAGCGACGACTGATCGACGAGGTCGAACAGCGCGAAGCCGATGCCGTCCATGACGCTGGCACCGGCCTCGAAACCTTGCGGCGCCCCGAATCCCGCGGTCAGGAACACGGCTGCGAGCACGCCGAACAGCGCGAGCGCGGCCAGGCCCGGCAACAGGTCGAGGTCTTCGGCCAGCCGTGGGCGATTCATATGACCACCTCACTGTCGTCCGTGCTTGTCTGTCTGCGTGTGAGCATCACGGCGAACGTGATCAGGATGAGGACCCCGCCGACGTACACGAGGACCTGCATTACTGCCAGGAACGGCGCCTGTGCCAGTACGAAGTGGACCGCGACGCTCAGAAGCGCCAGCCCCAGCAGTAGCGCCGAGTGCCAGACGTCACGCACCAGCACGACGCCCAGACTCGATCCGAGCGTGACGAGGGCAAACAGCGCAAAAGCGAGTGTCTCATACACCATACTACCGGCCACTCCGGACGGACGCCCTTTGAAGATTACTGTCTCAACGCGTGCGCCCCGACAACCAGCTGCAATATTTTCCGCTCACAGCCACTCATCGGGCCTGGTGTCGTAGTCGACGTCGGTCGCCGCGAGGTGCTCGACCATCTCCCAGGGAACGTCTTCGATGGTCGCCCGGTCGCCGTCGTAGCGCAATTTCCGGCCGATCTCGGTCGGTTCTGGCTCGCGGTTCTGACGGCGTGCGACCTCGATTTCGCTGTCGTCGTATGCCTTGTCGATCGTGAGCAGATGTACCGGCCGGCCCCACAGCTCGAACGTCCGCTTGAGCACGTCCATCGCTTGCTCGATGTCCAGTGCGATCCCGTTGTAACGGTGGGCGAGTAGCAACTCGCCGGCGTTGTTGTAGTTACCGTCCTCGACGACGACCGTCGGCTTGCCGAAGTTGGTAAACTGCAACAGCAGTTTCTGTTTGACGTCTTCGGGGTCGGTCGAGGAGACACGGAAGTCACCGGCGCTCTCGGAGTACTCGTAGGCGAAGTAGCCGTTGGATTCGACGAACTCGCGAGTGAGAAACTCATCGAGGAACGTCACGTCGTTGTGGCTCTGGCGGATCTCGCGCATTCGATCCCAGCCGCGGGCGTAGTCGACGTCCCCGAGCGCCGCCTCGACGCTGTCGTAGCGGCTGTCGTCGAACAGATAGCGGCTGATCCGCTCCAGTTCGGCTTGACTGACCCGGGCGAGGAACCCGCGGTTCTGTGGCTGAATCAGCGAGTAGTGACGCCGGAGGAGTCCCTCGTACGTGAGAACCGTCCAGGGATAGGTCTCGACGTCGATCTCACCGTCGCGTGCCCGCTCGAGCGCCTCCGCATCCACGCGCGGGTCGTCCGGATCGATGTCGTCGAGGTGGCCCGGCACGTCCTCGAGCCACGCCGGCGGTTCAAGCGTCGACAGGACCGCATCGAAGTCGACGCGATCCTGGATATTCCGCCAGGTGATCCCTTCGACCCGCAGCAGGCGCTCGACGACCTCCCGGCGGTTGGCGGCGTTCTCGACGTAACTCCACAGCTCCAGCCCGAGTTTGTAGGGGTTGAGCCCGCCCGAGCCGAGCACTTTCGACATGTGATCGGCGTAGGTGACGAACTCATCGACGCTCGCGAACCCTTCGCCGACCATCATGACCGATTCCCAATAGCTGGCCCACCCTTCGTTCATGACCTTTGTCATTTTCTGCGGGGCGAAATAATGGGCCTCCCGACGGACGATTTCCAGGACGTCCGTCTGCCAGTCGGTCATCTCGACGGCCTTGCCAGCCTCCTCGTCGTACTGCTTGCCGTGCTCCCGGAGGAACCCGAGGACGTCCTTCGCCGGAGAAGCCGGGAACGAGTGTTCCGCCTCGCCGGCCTGAGCGTCGAGCCACTCGTCGTCGAAGACCTGTCGGGTGACGTCCTCTGAGAGGCCCAGCTCCTCGAGGCGTTCGTCCGGATCGGCGGTTTCGAGGTCCGTCTCTTCGTCAGTCACGACGGGGGTGTAGGGTCGGTGCTGATCGATCGTGTCCTCCAGACAGAGCACGTGGTCGATCCACCGCTCGACCTCGTTGCCGTCGACCTCGGGGTCTCGCATGTGCTCTTTGATCGTCTCGGCGTGGCGGGCAAGCATCTCGGCCGCTGCCGGGTTCTGTGTCGGGTCTGCGCCGCCGGACGTGCGCTCGCGATCGGTGAACAGGCCGAACCACTCGTTGTTGGCGAAGAAATCGGCGTGGGCCTCGACGTGAGTGATCACGGCCTTCTGATCGGCCAGCGAGTTCGACTCCTGGAGGAACGCGTGTGACGGGTTGTCGTTGTTGACGATCTCGAAGGCCTTCCCGCCGAGAAACTGGCTTTGCTTGCGCTGGCGGTCGTAGGCCATGCCCCACCGCCAGTGGGGATACCGCTCTTGGAACCCGCCGTAGGCGATGAGCTCGTTCATCTCGTCGTAGTCGACGATCCAGTAGTTGACCGGGTACGGCGTCAGCCCGAGCTTCTCCGCCAGCTCGCCCGCCCGAGCGACCGGCTCTTCGAGATCGTCTGCGATACGTTGGGCTTCGATTCGATCGTCGATCATGAGTCGTCCTCCGTGCTGAGAACCTCGTAGATGGCGTCCACGACGTCCTCGGGGCTGGTGATGTAGGCGACGGCCACGTCGTCTGCCGTCCGGAAGTGACGTTCGACCTCCTCGGCGTGAGTGGCGTTGATCGCGTTGCCCGATGGCTGGGTTTCGACGTAGGCGTGGAGGTTCGCGGGGATGGCTTCCATCAATGGGATCACGTGTTGTTCGGTATCGTTGCTCGAGTTCTCGCTGTCGCCTGCGGCGAAGACATAGCGGTTCCACTCGCTGTAGGGATACTCCTCCTCGAGGACCTCCGCGGCGAGTTCGTAGGCACTCGAAATACGCGTCCCGCCGCCGGACCGGATGCCGAAAAACTCCTCGCGCTCTACTTCCCAGGCCTCGGCGTCGTGGGCGATGTAGACGAACTCGGCGTTGTCGTACTTGC
>JBMCBU010000052.1:0-10720 GCA_048623335.1 Halapricum sp. | reverse complement strand
CTCGAACGTCAGAACGCCGTCAGTCAGCTGAATCTGGACGGTCTCGTCTTCGATCGTTGTATCGTGGAGGTGTAGCTCGAGTGGTTCCTCGAATTCCGACACCGCGATCATCAGTTCGCCAGTCTCTTCGAGCTTCTCGCGCAGGTCGTCTGCTTCGATTGCCATTGCATACGAACGATAGATCGCCATGTACTAAAATCTTTTTACTTATCGTGAAGTCTATTTTGTTTAGGCTGAACTAAACTAGCGTTTCGAGACACTCTCGACGGACTCACCTGGCCTGGGCCTCGGGTCGAGATCGGTGTTTTGCCGGTGCTACCGCCACACACGGAGGATCGTGTCAGTGCGACGCTCGCTCGGCGTCCCACGCAATGAAGACTCGTGTCAACCGTGCGAGCGTCGCGAAGACGCCCTCCGCACGGTCCCGTTCGGCGACGGCCTCGTCGAATGCGTCGAGCCAGCCCATGTCCCCGAGCGTCTCGCCTTCGAGCGCCGTGAGTATGTCGTGAGTCTCGGGATCGGTGGCACCGGCCCGTGCGCTGGCGAGCGCACCCAGAAACGACAGTTGGGCGGCGAGATGGTCCGGGATCCCGTCTCCTCGTTCGGGCTCGAACCCGAGTTGCTCGTACCGACGGGCCATCCTGGCGGCGGGATCGCCGTATAGCTCGCCCGCACTGCCGGCCTCGTGAAACGCCGAGTCGGACTCGAATTCGTGGCTCGGTTCGTCGGCGTGTGCGGACGCGAACGGCGGCACGTAGTGTGGTCCGGGGACGACGAAGAGGTTGTCGTAGCCGATCGCCAGCGCTTCCCGGTCGGGGTCGTCGACGACGAGCGGGTCGGTATCGACCTCGACGGGAAGGATCGAGGCCAGTTTCCGGACGGAGTCGTCGGTCATCGCTTCCGCTAGCGTCTCGATGTCGCCGTCGAACGCTGCCGCCAGTAGGTCGTAGACCGCCGCGCGAGCCCGCATGAACGCGGCGTCCGGCCTCGGACCGTC
The DNA here is from genome assembly GCA_048623335.1 of Halapricum sp. Taxonomy (GTDB): domain Archaea; phylum Halobacteriota; class Halobacteria; order Halobacteriales; family Haloarculaceae; genus Halapricum. The sequence goes on along the minus strand of JBMCBU010000052.1, from coordinate 9,723 downwards.
GGATCCTGTCACGGCCATCTCAGTCCCTCCGACGGACTTCGACGAAGGCGTCGTACTGGGCGTTGCTCCCGCCGACGGGATCGCTCATCCCGATGTCGCCGAGTTCGTTGTCCAGGGGGTGAAGGTGGTTGATCGCGAAGCCGGCGTCCCGGGGCCCTGCAATCCCGGCGTCGTCGGTCATCGGCTCGTCGAACTCGTAGGGCGTGTGGCCGTCGTCGCCCGCGGGTTCGCGGGTCTCGCCGTCGACCGTCGTCTCGGTCGCGCCGTTTGCGTCCCGGCCCCAGCCCCACATCGCGCCGACGACGCCGGGTCGGATCCCTTCGGTGACCATCGCGGTCCCCTCGACGGTTCGGCGGCCGGCGTCGATCTCGATGGCGTCGCCGTTCTCGATGTCGCGTTGTTCCGCGTCGTCGGGGTTGATCCACAGCGGGTTCTCGGGGCGAGTCTCCCGGAGCCACGGCGAGTTGGTCGTGCGGTGCATCCCCTGCGTGCGGGGTTTCCAGTTGATGAGATGCAGCGGGCGCTCGGGGTCGCCGTCGCTGACGATCGGGACCTCGACGCTGCCGTCGAAGTGTGTCACGTCCTCGACGCCCGGAAGGCCGTCGAATCGTTCGCCGGTGTAGGCGTCCTTGCCCTTGGGCGGGACTTCGCTGTAGAAGTTGACCCGCGTCCCGAGTTTGTAGCGCATCTTCCCGCCGACGTAGCCGTTCGAGGGCTCGTAGCGGTCGACGTAGTCGTAGTCGTGGCCGTGCTCGGCGAAGGCCTCTCCGTAGTTGACGACCGGCTCCTCGAAGCGGCCACCGCGGTTGAGGACGGTGACGACCTTGCGCCACTCCTCGTCTCTGACGGCCTGCTTCCAGCGGCCGTACTCGAACCGCTCACCCAGCCCCTTCTCGTGGGCCTGCCGGAAGACTGCCAGTTCCTCGTCGTCGGCGTCCGGAACCGGCCCCTCGCCGAGGTCCTCGAGCGTCGCGTCGCCCGGCAGCGAGACGTTGTCCATGTCCGTGTCGGCCGCAGGGTGGTCCTTGGTTGCGTACGCGAGGTTTGCGACGAGCTTCACGTAGAAGTCCTCGGCCTGATGGAGCGGCCACAGCTCGTCTTCGGCGTCCGGAATCGCGTCCTCTCCGACGCCGGGGAAGTCCATCTCCTTCCAGATGTCGATCAGCACGTCCTCGGCCGGTCGGGCGTCGGGCACGACGTCGATCGTCGGGTGGCTGATCTTCTCGTCGGCTAACCGTTTGTTCGGGTAGGTGCCGAAGTTCTCCCAGCGGCCGAGATAAGTCGGCTCCGGCAGGATGTAGTCGGCGTACTTGCTGGTCTCGCCGATCACCGTGTCGAACGCGACCAGCAGCGAGATGGCGTCGGTGTCGGTCATCGCCTCGGGGATCTTGTCCCCACCGGACGCCGCCATGACGTGGTTCTCGGAGTACGGACGGATGAACAGCGCCTCGATGCTGTAGGGATAGCCCTTCCGGCGCTCGCCGTCGGCTTCGAACTCGTGAGCGGCACTGGCGTACAGTTCCTGGACCTGATGTGGCGGTGCGACCGGGAACCACGGCCGCTCGGCCGGGTAGCCGTCGTCGCGCTCGAACAGCGAGGTATCCTCGTAGTTGGTCCCTGCTCGCAGGATCGGCAGTCCCCAGGGGGACTTCCCTTCGGGGACCGACCCAAGCTGATACCGGCCGCTCATGGTGTCGTAGCCGGCGTACGGCGTGATCTGGCCGCCCTGCCAGTCGTAGTTGCCGATCAGGTGCTGGAGCGTGGCGATCGCGCGGGTGTTCTGGAACCCGTTGCTGTGTTTGGCCGGCCCCCGGTAGGACAGGATCGCCGCGCGCTTGCCGTGACTGGTGAACTCGTCGGCCAGCTCGGCGATGTCGTCGACATCGACACCGGCCATGTCGGCGTACTCTTCGAGGGAGTGCTCGAAGACGCGTTCGCGGTACAGCGACCAGGCGCTCCGATAGCGGTCGCCGTCGATCGTGACGTCGACGTCGAGTGCGCCGCGGTCGACCTCGCTTGCGGGTCGGACCTCGGCAGTCTCGGCGTCGACGACGACGTACCCTTCTCCGTCCAGTCCGAGGTCGTCAGCTCGGGCTTTCGGCTGGGCGTCCGCCTCGACAGCCACGAGATGCGTCGCGTCGCTCCAGGTTGGTTCGTCGTCGGCCTCAGCAGCCTCGCTGTCGGGATTGCGGAGGTACTGGAGATCGTGGCGGTTGTGTTCGATGATCCAGCGGGCCATCCCCAGCGCCAGCGCGGCGTCCGAGCCGGGATCGACCGGGACCCACTTCTCGGCCTTCTCGGCGGTCTTTGACATCCGCGGGTCGATCACGTCCATCCGCATGCCGTCCTGGATCGCGTTCGTGAGTTTGGGCGCGAGCCAGGTCGGCCCCTTGTTGGCGACCATCGGGTTGGTCCCCCAGACGATGAGATACTCCGTGTTCTCGATGTCCGAGTACTGGCGTTTCTTGCCCGCGCCGTAGGACCGGACGTTGCCCAGGACGCTTGAGAACCCACAGGTTCCGGCGTGGTGATGGCTGTTGACCGATCCGAGTCCCTGCGTCCAGAGCCGCGTCCGGATGAAGTTCCGACGGAATCCGCCCACGTCGACGATCTGGTTGGCCTTCGGACCGAGGTCGGGGTGGTCGGTGTCGACGAGAACGTCCTCGTAGCGTGCGTCGAACTCCGCTTTCTCCAGCTCGTCGTTCTGGACGGCCTCCCAGTCGTCCATGACCTCCTCCTCGGGTGCGTAGCCGTACATCTCCCGGATGCCGTCGTGGCTGACGTGCTCGCCGTCGACGCCCTCGACGATCTCTTCGATGGCCTGTTCCCAGGAGATCGTCTGCCACTCCTCGGAACCACGTTCGCCGACGCGTTTCATCGGCTTGCGCACGCGGTAGGCGTCGAAGGCAGTCTGGATGCCGGCCTGGCCTTTCAGGCAGATCCGGCCGCCCGACAGCGACCAGCGGTCGGCGTCCACGTCCCCGGTTCCCTCGAGGTCGCCCGTCACGACGTCCTCGGGGTCGCTGCTATAGGGGACCTGCGAGAACGGCTGGGTGTTGAGAAACGAGTAGGGATTGCCCGCCAGTTTGCGTATCAGCGAGGCGTACCTTCCGTTCCCGCTGTCGTCGGCCAGCCGGACCTTGATCGGACAGAAGGTGTTACACTGCCCGCACGTGGTGTGTAGCACGTCGCTGGCCTCGTAGTCGCCGTAGTCAGTGCCGACGTAGTGTTGCGGGTCGTCCTCCCACAGGGAGTCGAGATCGAGTCCGCTCATCGTGGCGCTCGTCGACAGCGAGACCGCGCCCATGCCGCCGACGGCGGCGACGAACTCGCGCCGCGAGATCGACGTACTGTCGTCCGATGCGTTCTCGGGAGTGTCGTCAGTGCTCATTGGTATCACCGAGTGGTTCGAGGGGGAGTAATTCGACGCCGAGCGTGTACAGCGCAAGCCCGACCGCGACGATGCCGAGACTGCTCGTCCACTCGACGAGCGTCGGGAAGTACTCGCCCGCCGGCAGCCCCTCCATGACGGGGACGATCAGCGGCGGGACGACGATGTTGAACCGGACGCCGACGATGCCGATGACGACGCTCAGCGCGGCCAGCGCCATCAGCGAGGGCGTCCGTCGCCAGGATCGCTTCGCGACGAGAGTCAGCGGGACGGCCCAGCCGAGTCCGGCCATCACGAGCCAGAACGACCAGGACATCTCGCCGGTTAGGATCAACAGCCAGGTCTCGACGTCGTGGGGGTGGAGGCTGTTGAGCGCGATCAACATGTCGATCAGGAAAAAGGCCAGGTCGACGAGAACGAACGCGGCCGTCAGCTTCGCGAGCCGGTCAAGCAGCGACCGGTCCAGATCGCCGCCGAGAACCCTGCTCCGGATCACATATAGCACCATCACCAGCGCCGCCCCGCTGACGATCGCGGAGACGACGAAGATGATCGGGAACAGTCCGCTGTTCCAGTACGGACGGGCCTTCGCGACGGCGAACAGCACGCCGGTTCCACCGTGGACAAGGAAGATCGCCAGCGGGATGCCCAGGATCCCGACGCGTTTGAGCCACGTCTCGTCGCGCTGGCGTGCGCGTTCGCTCGTGTCGGTCCGGCCCAGCGTCAACACGCGATACAGCGTGCTTCGCCAGCCGCTGACCCGCGTAGCGAGCCGTGCCAGATCGACCCGCATGGCCAAGTACAGCTCGGTCACGAGCACGGCGATGTAGGCCACGTAGGCGTGAACCTCCCACATCAGCGGCGAGGTGATCTGTCGCCAGATGAACGGATAGTACATCCGGTCCATCCGCCCCAGGTCGATCCAGACGAAAAGCAGCGCGACGGCCATGCTGATCGCCGCCGCGAACAGCGCGTCGCGGTCGACTCTCTCCATGCCCGCCATGCCGAAGACGTTCGAGAGCGTACTCACCAGGAACGCCCCGGCCGAGAGGCCGACGAAGTAGATGTAGAAGGCGACCCACGCGCCCCACGGGGTCGTACTCGTCAGGTTCGTGCTCGCCATGCCCTGCGTGATCCGCAGGTACACGGCATACGCGCCCACGAGCAGGAGTACTGCGAGCAGTGCGTACCAGCCGTACCGTATCCGGTCGTCGGTGAAGCCGAAATCGGTGTCGAACTCCAGCAGACCGGTATCTGTCTCTGTTGCCATGGTTACTTGAGGTAGTAGACGTTGGGATCGGTGCCCCCCTCTGCTTTCAGCTGGAACGCCCGATCGGAGTCAGCCATTCTCGAGACCTCACTTTCCGGATCGGCCAGGTCACCGGCGTTTCGCGCGTCACCGACGCAGGTCTCGACGCAGGCCGGTTCCTCGCCGCGGTTCAGCCGGTGGTGACAGAAGTGACACTTCCGGACGTTGCCGACCGGTTCGACGCGACCGTCCTCGTCGCGGTCGATCCCGTACTCGGGGCTGGCGATCTCGTCGGCCTCGATCACCTCGTCGTCGTAGGACTCCCCGAAGTCGAAATAGCGCGCCCCGTACGGGCAGGCGATCATGCAGTACCGACAGCCGATACAGCGCTCGTAGTCGATGTTGACCACGCCGTTGTCCATCTTGTAGGTCGCGCTGACCGGACAGACCTGCACGCACGGGGGATTGGTACACTGCATGCACGGACGGGGGATGTTCGTCCGGGAGACGTTGGGGAACTCCCCGTGTTCTTCCTCCATGACGACGTTGTAGCTGACCCCCGGTGGCGTACGGTTCTCGGCCTTGCAGGCGACCGTACAGGAGTCACACCCGACGCACTTCTGGAGGTCGATCACCATCCCGTAGGTCGGCGTGTGACCGTCGCTGCCCGCGCCGGCGTCCGCTGGCGGTGACCCGGCGGCTTCCGGCTCGTCGAGTTCCGCGGTCACCGAGTCCATCGATCCGACGGCACACGAGAGGCTCTCGGCGGCCGCTTCGTCGATCGTCTGGTCGTCGCTGTCGACAGCCGGGTTCGGCGTAGCCTCGTAGGCCTCCCCGAATTCCGCGCGAGCGGCTTCGTCGTATTTCGCCCAGAATCCCTCGCTCGAGAGTTCGCCGCGCCCGACGCGCTTTGCGTCCTCGGCCATCGCGAGCCCGAGGTCGGTGCTGTGGTCGGTCTCTCCGAGGACCGACTCCGGATCTTCGCGTTCGTTTTCGACCATTCGGTCCACGTCCATCGTCGCTACGTCCGGAACGCCCGGAGTGTTGGACTGGCTCACGGGCGAACACCCGACCAGCCCGGTCGATGCTGTGACATACACGTATAGATAGCACGGACGCGGGGGAGAGCGTACTACCAATATCGCTTGGGCCGGCGGGACCTTTTATAACAGACGGTCCAATACAGCTCGGTCCCACCGACTGAAAACGAGTGAGCGACATTTATCCGCGCGGGCCGGAACGACAGCGTATGGACTGGCACGCAACGGCACACGGACGGGGTGGTCGGCCGTGACCGACTGGCTCCCGCTGGGGATCGCACTCCTTTCGGTCTCGCTTCGCGTCGTGGGCGTCGGCTACTCCGCCTTGTTGCTCTATCGGGTCCGTGACCTTCGATTCGGCTTTCTGACGCTGATGTTGACGCTGATGGCGGTCAGGCAAGCGCTGACGTTGAGCGTCGCGAACCCGGGAATCGAGGAGCTACCCGGTTTGATCGTCAGTGGGCTCGCCGTGTTGACCGTCTATTACCTCTCGCAGTACGTCCGCCAGGAACAGCGGACAAAAGCCCGGCTCACGGCGAAAAACGACCAGCTACGCGGGTTCAGGAAGGCGATCCGTCACGCCGGACACGGGATCTTCATCACCGACACCGACGGGACGATCGAGTACGCCAATCCGGCCGTCGAGACGCTGACCGGGTACGACCGCGACGAGGTGGTCGGTCGGAACCCGCGGATGTGGAAGTCCGGCGAACACGACGAGGCGTTCTACGCATCGATGTGGGAGACGGTCCAGAACGGCGACGTCTGGGAGGGCGAGATCGTCAACGAGCGCAAGGGCGGCGAGCACTGCTGGGTGGACATGACGATCGCGCCGATCACCGACGAGAGCGGCGAGATAGAGCGATTCGTGGCGGTCGACACCGACGTGACCGAGCGCAAGGAACGCCAGCAGCGCATCGAACATCAAAACGAGGTACTCAAACGTCTCAACACGACCAACAGGATCCTCAGGGACATCAATCAGGCGCTGGTCCAGGCCGAGAGTCGCGGTGAGATCGAACGTGCAGTCTGTGCGGAGTTTGCCGACGCCGAACCCTACAGCCTGGCCTGGATCGGCACGCGGAACATGGTCAACGATTCGCTGCGCGCCAGCAGACACGCCGGGACCGACGACGCCGCGCTCGCGTCGATCGTGGACGCGCACAACGACAGCGACGACGAAGACGTCCTGCGGGCAGCGATCCGGACCGGATCACCCCGGATCGTCCAGGAGATCGACGACGACTCGGGCCGACGGTGGCAGGCTGCACTCGCCGACCGGGGCTATCGATCGGTCGCTGCCGTTCCCTTGATCTACGATGGGACGGTCTACGGCGGCCTGGAGATCGCTTCCCTCGAACCGCGGGCGTTCGAGGCCATCGACACGAGTGTCCTGGTCGATCTCGGACGGACGATCGCCTACGCGATCAACGCCACCGAGAGCAAACAGGCCCTGTTGGCCGACAGCGTCGTCGAACTGGAGTTCCAGCTTGCGGGAACCGACGGGCTCGGGACCCTCGCACGAGCGCTGGAGGCCGACGCGACGCTGGAACGGCTGACCCGTTCACCCGACGGGCACCTCGTCGCGTACGCCACGCTGACGGGCTGTCCTCGGACCGACGTCGAAGCGGCCGTCGAGGACGTGCCGGCGATCGCGGACACCGCGTTCGTCTGTGACAACGACGACGGCGGTCTCTTCCGGCTGGACCTGACTGATGACAGCGTCGAAGCGACGTTTTTGGATCACGGCGGTATCGTGACCAGCCAGACGGTCGAAGACGGAACCGGTCGGCTGACGGTGGAGTTCCCACGGCGAACCGACGTGCGGTCGCTCGTCGAGTCGGTGACGGCCACCCACGACGGAATCAGCCTGCTGGCTCGTCGCGAACACGAACGGCCAGCCAGAACCGATCAGGAGGTCCGGTCACAGCTCAACTCGGAGCTGACAGACCGCCAGCTCGAAGCACTCAGGACTGCCTACCTCGGCGGGTTCTTCGAGTGGCCACGAGAGAACACGGGCGAAGACATCGCGGAACTCATGGGTGTCTCTCAGACGACGTTCCTCCAGCATCTCCGGACTGCACAGCGCAAGACGTTCACGCTGCTTCTGGGCGACGAAGGGACGACACGGTCAGCGACAACCCGGCCTGGCTAGCGGCCTGACGAGGCCGACCTAACTGATAAACTCGTTGTTGCGCCAGTCGATACCGTTTCCGTCCTGCTCTTCCGAGGGGTCTTCAGTGACCGTAATCGTCGCAGGCCGCGGCTCGCCGTCGACGATCCGGACGGCCTCGAGGTCACCGTCTTCGTTGACCACGATGGCCGTTAGCGTTCCCTTTTCCGCGATCTTCGCGATCTCGCGGAGTACAGTGAACATCGGGTACTGGACGGCCGTGTTTTGCAGCACAGTCTCTCGGTCCCCCTTGAAGCAGGCGTACTCGACCAGTTCGGATTCGATCTCTTCTTCTTCCTCTTCGAACGCACCCCACTGCGGGCCGCCACCTCCTCGCGACGGGCCGGGTCCGTCCATCTCTTCTGGATCCTCTTCGTAGACGCGGTTCTCGGTCACGCTGGCCTTCAACTGGGCCGTCGGCGTGTACTTGCTCATGCTGCTGTCGGTAGCGACGGCACTCAGAATGAGCGTGTTATTGCGTCTGGTGATCTCTACGTCCTCGATCTCCTCGGGGAGATCTGGGTCCTCGAAGAACGAATAGACGTCTTCGAGTGGCAGTTCGAGTGTCGAATGGAGTCGGTATACGCGACTGGTCATAGTTATCGGGGGGAATCGGCGGTCGCAGTCGGCCGCCCACGCTGGTAGTCGACTCTATCTACGGTACCGTCGCTTATATGGCCTACCCTTCTGAATAGGATGTGGTGGCATACCACATGGGGCTGTTCGAGGCCTCGATTCTCGCGTCTTTCTCGCTTGACGATGCTAGCCGCCGTTGCTCGTCCGCGGCCGGCAGACAAAGAACGGTGTTCGAACGCCGGTGATTCGCTGTGCGATCTCGTCTCGACGGGGAGCCCTATCAGTCGTCTGCAGGCGCGTCGGAACGCTCCTGTTCGTACTGCTTTTTCGTGTGGGGGAGCTTACCACCGTCGGCGAGGATCTCGCGCTCGCGTTCGGAGGCGTCCAGCGCGCCGGTAGCTTCCCAGTCGTCGTTGACACGGATCGTGAACTCCTCCTGGCCGGAGCGGACGGCCTCGGCGACGTCGTCGACGATCTCGATGTCGTCGCCCTGCTCGATCCGCTCGTAGGTTTCCTCGTCGATTTCCAGCGGCAGCAGCCCGAAATTGAACAGGTTGGCCTTGTGGATGCGCGCGAAACTCTGTGCGAGAACGCCCTCGATACCCAGGTACATCGGACACAGCGCCGCGTGCTCCCGTGAGGACCCCTGGCCGTAGTTCTCACCGGCGACGAGGAATCCGCCGTCGCTCTCCAGGGCGCGGTCGGCGAAGCTCTCGTCGACCCGCGAGAGCGTGAACTCCGAGAGCTTGGGGATGTTCGACCGGTACATCAGGATGTCTTGGGTGGCCGGGATGATGTGGTCGGTCGTGATGTTGTCGTCCATTTTCAGCAGCGCCGGCCCGCCGAGGTGAGCATCGAGCGGGTCCTTCAGCGGCACGTCGCCGATGTTCGGCCCCTTGACGAGTTCGTCGTCGACGGCCTCTTCCGGCGGGATGAGGTCGGCTTTCGACCCGTCGTAGACATCGGGCAGTTCGAAGCCGGGCGCTTGCAGGTCGCCGAGTTCCTCGGCCAGGTCACGCGGGTCGACGATCTCGCCTTTGATCGCGGCCGCGGCGGCGACCTCCGGCGAGCAGAGGTAGACGTTGTCGTCTTCCAGCCCCGAGCGACCCTCGAAGTTGCGGTTGAACGTCCGCAGGCTGACCGAATCGGAGGCCGGCACGTGGCCGATCCCGATACAGGCACCGCAGGTCGATTCGGAGAAGTTCACGCCAGCGGCCATCAGCTCGGAGGCCCACCCGTCGCGGGCGAGCATCTCGCTGGCCTGCTTCGAACCGGGCGCGACGATCATCTCGGT
>JBMCBU010000051.1:0-10782 GCA_048623335.1 Halapricum sp. | reverse complement strand
TCGGCGTCCCGCGGTCGGTCCGGGAAGTCGCATCGGTGATCTACCGGCGCGCGCTGGACGATGATCTCATCCGCGGTCGATCGATCGAGGGCGTCGCCACTGCCGCACTGTACGCTGCCTGCCGACAGGAGGATATCCCCCGCAGTCTCGAGGAAGTCTCGGACGTCTCCCGGGTCGAACAGAAAGAGATCGGCCGGACGTATCGGTATATCTCTCAGGAGCTCGGGCTGAAGATGGAACCGGTCGATCCCAAGAAGTACGTCCCGCGTTTTTGCTCGTCGCTAGAACTCTCTGAAGAAGTCCAATCGAAAGCCAACGAGATCATCGACGTGACCGCCGAGCAGGGGTTGCTTTCGGGCAAGTCACCGACTGGCTACGCCGCCGCCGCGATTTATGCTTCTTCGTTGCTGTGTAACGAAAAGAAAACCCAGCGCGAGGTCGCCGACGTCGCACAGGTCACCGAAGTCACGATCCGCAATCGCTATCAAGAGCAGATCGAAGCGATGGGGCTGTGACAGTCCTGGACGCGGCGATCACTCTTCGACGACTTCGATCCCGCGATTGTTGACCGCCGCGGGGTCGAGGCCGACCTCTTCGAGGAACTGCTTGTACTCGCGTTCGCACTTCTCGGCCTGCTGCTGGCGCTCGGAGGCGCGGTCGCACAGCGCGACCAGATCCTCGGGCACGTCGTTGGTGTAGACGATCCAGTGGTTGATCAGGTCGCTCAACCGGCGAATCGGTGAGGTGAAGTGCCCGTAGATCTCGAAGTTCAGCGCGTGGTGGCCGCCGAATGGGTCGTTCATGTACTTGGCTCGGGGCATGACCTTCATGACGGCCCACTGGATCTTGTCCAGCTGGCGCGGCGGTGCCTGCTCGAGGGTTGCGTTGACGGCCTTGCGGGGATCGTCCCACGCACTGCCGGGAATCGAGACGCCGTCGAGATCCTGGATCTCGGTGAGCGCCTCGTCCCACTCTTCGGGTGCTGGCTGAGGATGGACTCGATACATCGCTTCGACGCCGCGGTCCCACATGAGTTCGTGCGTGACGGCCTTGTTGGCCTTGAGCATGCACTCCTCGATGATGGTGTGAGCGCGGTCGCGCTTGGGATTCAACACGAGCGAACCGTCTTCCTTGCGCTGTTCGTGCATGTTGTCGGCCAGTTCCCACACCGCAGCGAGATCGTCGTGCAACGGGGCGCTCGGAACGTCGAGGCGGTTCTCGGCCTGCGTGTAGGTCAGCCGCTCGTCGCTCCGGATGACGGATTTGTAGATCTCGATGGTCTCGTAACCGAGGTTGTCGGGATCGAGATGCATCTCGACAGTGTGAGCCAGTCGGTCCTCGTTCGGTACCAGCGAGCAGACTGTCTCGGCGAGGATCGGCGGCAGCATGTGGACGGTGTAGGCCGGCAGGTAGACCGTGTTGCCGCGCTCGACGGCCTCGCTCCACATCGCCGTCTCGGGGTTGACGTAGTGGGTGACGTCGGCGATGTGCACCCACAGGACGATCTCGTCGTCGCGGACGTCGATCGAGATGGCGTCGTCGAAGTCCTGGGCGTCGATCGGATCGACGGTAAACGCCGTCAGATCACGCAGGTCTCGGCGTTCGTCCACCTCGTTTTGGATCTCTTCCTGGACGTCGGTCGTTCGCTGTTGTGCCTCTTCGAGGACCGCAGGCGGGAACGCATCGCGGATGTCGAACTTCTCGAAGAGTTCCTCGCGTTTGTTCTCCAGATGGCGGGCGAGTTCCTCGTCGATCTCCACGGGGCCCTGACCCTCGGCGGTCCCGGCTTCGGCCTGGGCGGACTCGTCGGTCATGGCTTGCGATAGGTCCACCCGGTAGGTAGGCGTTTCGACAGGCTGGCCGGTAATCGACGCGGACAAACGGTCGATTTAACCCCGGTCGGTGGCAACCGCCAGGTATGAACGTCAAGTCCCGACATCACCTCCGGGCGGACGCCATCGAGGAGATCAAAGCTGCCGTCTCGGAGACGCTGAGCGTCGAGATCGACGCGGACGCCTTCGAAAAGGTCGAGTTCGAGGACAGCGACTGGGAGGTCGTCCTCGTGGACGGCGAACCGGCCGTTCTGTATCAAGACGGCGAACCGTTCCTCACGGTCAAGGGGGCCAACGAGTACCCGCCCGAGTCAAACGTCGTCACCGTCGATGCCGGTGCGATCTCGTTCGTCTCGGACGGTGCCGACGTCATGCGTCCTGGGATCGTCGAGGCCGACGAGTCCATCGAGGCGGGCGACCTGGTCGCGATCGCCGAGGAGACACACGGGAAAGTGCTGGCGGTCGGTCGCGCCCGCGTCGACGGCGAGGAGATGCTGGGTGAGGAGGGCAAGGTCGTCGATTCGCTCCATCACGTGGGTGATGAACTGTACGATTTTGGTGTGTGAGAACCGGCCGACCGCAGGGAGGCCGGCTTTTTGGTCCAGCTTTTTCCGAGAGCGGTGGCGAGCGAAGCGAGCCACACAATCGAGAAAAAGGCGACCGGTAGTGTGCGGTCACACTACATTTTTAACTGATACAGTCCCTTGTTTTGTGTATGAGTAGTGAAGGTGTCGACTCAGAGAGCAAGGTTTCGGGAAATCAGGCGAACATCCCCTCTCACGTCCGTCGAGAGCTAGATATCGACGACGGAGACAAGCTCCGCTGGCACGTCGAAGAAGACGGGACACTCCGCGTCGAAGTCGTCCAGCAACGGACAAGAACGTTCGAAGATTTTGACGGATACGATGGCGATCAAGAGACAGCAGTCACGGCCGAGCACGACGCCTGGGGCGTATGAATGCCACGCGCACTCGTCGATACCTCGGTTCTCTTCGCTGCCGGCTATCGTCGCGACAGCGCACATAACGATGCTCTCCCCATTCTCACAGGCATCGACACAGCTGACCTTCCCGAAGGAGTGGTTCTCGACTACGTGCTTGCAGAGACGTTGAACGGCCTGTCGACGCACGCCGGACATTCCGCCGCTGTCGATTTCCTCGATCGACTCGAAGAGAATACCCGTTTTCACATTGATTCGCTTACTGCAGACGGATTCGCCACGGCAAAGGGGCTTTTCAGGCAGTACGAGCAATTCTCGTTCGTCGATTCCGCGATTGTCGCGTATATGCAAGCGGAAGGGCTCGGATACCTCTATGCGTTCGACGACGACTTCGATGTCGCCGAGGAAGTCTACCGCCTCGAAACCGCAACGAATCCCTATCGACCGGACAGACCGTAGTTGTCGTACTACTCCTCCTCCAGCGCCTGCCAGGAGAGCCGCGGCGACCGTGCGGCCTCGACCTGATCGATCAGGCGGGCGGTCGTCCGGTGGGGTGCTGATTCAGATGCGTTCGAATCAGCCTCCCCGCTCGCTCCGTTCGAGGCCTCGCTTCGCTCGCCATCGCGGCTCGCGGTTGCACCGCTCGCTCTGTCCGCGGACTCCCTCCGGTCGTCCGCGTGACTCGCTGCGTCGAACGCAGCCGCCAGCAGGTCGAGCGTCTCCTTCGACTCGGCTTCGGTCGGCTCGACCATCAGCGCCTCCTCGACCAGCTCCGGCCACTTCGTCGTCGGCGGATGCACGCCGTGATCGAGCATGTGCTTGGCGACAACGGCGGCGTCCCGGTCGCCGGCACTGGCGACGAACTCGTGGTGAAACGGGCCGTACGGCACTTCGAAGTCGATCATCTCGGCCAGGTAGTTGGCGTTGAGCACGGCCTTCGCGCTCGCGTCGGCCAGTCCCTCGTCGCCGAGTCGCCGGATGTACGCGTACGCCTTCAACAGGACGAGCCAGTTGCCCTCGAAGCCGTGGACTCGACCGATCGAGCGGTCGGGTTCGTAGCGTTCGTACGTCCCGTCGTCGGTCTCGCGGACGTGCGGGGTCGGGAGGTACGGCGCCAGTTCCTCGCGGACGCCGACCGGCCCGGCCCCGGGTCCGCCCCCGCCGTGTGGCGTCGCGAACGTCTTGTGCACGTTGTAGTGCATGATATCGAAGCCCATGTCGCCCGGCCGTGCCTGTCCGAGCAAGGCGTTGAGGTTCGCCCCATCGTAGTAGACCAGCCCGCCGGCGTCGTGGACGACCTCGGTGATCGCCTCGATGTCACGCTCGAACAGCCCCAGCGTGTTCGGGTTCGTCAGCATGAGTGTCGCGGTCGCCTCGCCTACGGCAGCCTCGAGCGCCTCGGGATTTACCCGCCCGTCGTCCCCACTCGGTAGTTCGACGACGTCGAAGCCCGCCATGGCCGCGCTGGCGAAGTTCGTCCCGTGGGCGCTGTCGGGGATCACGACTTCCGTCCGGTCGTCGCCCCGTCGCTCGTGGTAGGCCTTCGCGACTAGCAGGCCAGTGTACTCGCCGGCTGCGCCGGCCGGTGGCTGCAGCGTCACGGCGTCCATCCCGCCGATCCGACCGAGCCACTCCTGGAGCGTCGCCATCACTTCGAGCGTGCCCTGGATGCTCTCGTCCGGTTGGTCCGGATGGACGGCCGCGTTCTCGTCGGCCGCGACGCGTTCGAGCATCGCAGGGTTGTACTTCATCGTGCAACTCCCCAGTGGGAACGGTCCGCTGTCGACGCCGTAGGTCTCCTGTGCGAGCCGCGTGTAGTGGCGTGCCAGTTCCGGTTCCGCGGGAGCCGCCATCGTGAGTTCGTCCCGAGTCAACTCGTCGGGCAGCGACACGTCCTCGACCTCGACCGTGTCGGATCGCTTCTCGATCAACAACGGCTCGTAGCGGTCCTCGTCGGCCCAGCGTGCCTGATCGTAGCGCATTCAGGCCACCTCCGAGAACGCCGCGAGCAGTCCGTCCGTCGCGTGGGCGTTCGCGTCGGTCACGCAGAGCTGGAGGTGGTGGTCGTCGACCGTGTGGACGGCGTACCCACGGTCGAGCAACTCCTCGCGGATCACCGGAGCGGGCTGGTCCGTGTGGACGAGAAACTCCCTGAAGTGGTGGCGGTCGTGGACCGGCGCGCGAACGCCGTCGACGTCGTCGATCCGGGCCGCGAGTTCCCTGGGTGCCCGGACGCACTCTTCGGCCAGTTCGAGCAGCCCGTCGGGGCCGAGCCAGGCGACGTGGATGGCCGTCCGTAGTGCGACCCACGCCTGGTTGGTACAGATGTTCGATGTCGCCCGCTCGCGACGGATGTGCTGTTCTCGGGTCTGGAGCGTCAGTGTGTAAGCCCGCCGACCGCTCTCGTCGGTCCCGGCACCGACCAGCCGTCCGGGAACCTGTCGGAGGAACTGCTCGCGAGTGGCGAACAGTCCGTGCCCCATCCCGTGGGCGTGTCCGAGTCCGAGCGCCCCGGCGTCGCCGACCACGACGTCGGCGCCGACGCTCGCCGGCGTCTCAAGCAACGACAGCGCCACCGGGTCGGTCCCGAGACAGAACAGCGCACCGCCGTCTGCGGCGAGGTCGCCGATGGCCGAGAGCCGTTCTTCGATCGTTCCGCGAACCGTCGGGTTCTCCACGTAAATCATGAGGACGTCCGAGTCGACCACCGACGCGAGCGCGTCCAGGTCGGCGTTCCCGTCGGTACTCGGATACGATTCGACGGTGAGGCCGGCACCGCTGGCGTAGTTTTCGAGGACGGATCGTCGTTCCTGGGGCAACAATTCGGGAACGAGCACGCGTGACCCGCTGGCTCCCCGAACGCGAGCTGCCAGAGTCGCGGCTTCGCCCAGCGCGGTCGCGTGGTCGTACATCGAGGCGTTCGCGACGGGCAGACCCGTCAACTCGACCAGCATCGACTGGTACTCGAACAGCGCCTGCAGGAATCCCTGGGCGACCTCGGGCTGGTACTGTGTGTAGGAGGTCAGAAACTCCGAGCGCGACGCCAGGTGATCGACCACGGCCGGGACGTGGTGGGCGTAGTGGCCGCGACCCAGAAACGAGGTCACGTCGTCGTTATGCGAGAGCGTTTCTTCGAGTTCTCGGATCGTCGCTCGCTCACGTCGCGCGTCGATCCCGAAAGCATCGTCGAAGCGAACCGCCTCTGGGATGTCGAACAGGTCGTCAACGTCGTCGATGCCGAGCGCGTCAAGCATCGCTTGCGTTTCGGCGTCCGTGTGGGGCGCGTACGGACTCCCGTCGCGGACACGCATCATCGTATTGTCACCGCCTGAACAGTCATGACACGACTAGGCGTACCGACCGGGAAGACAAGTGTCTGCCGGGAGCGGTCTCACCGACAGCTACTCGTAAAGCGGTTCTTCGTCGTCGTACAGCGGGTACTCGTCGGTGAGTTCGACGACGCGTTCGCTGACCTCGGCGATCACGTCCTCGTCGTCGGGCGCGTCGACGACTTCGTAGATCAGGTCGGCCACGTCACGGCAGGCGTCCTCGTCGAAGCCGCGAGTGGTAAGGGCGGGCGTGCCGGCACGGATGCCGGAGGGGTTGAACGCCGAGCGCGTCTCGCCGGGAACGGTATTCGCGTTGAGAACGATCCCGGCCTCTTCGAGCGCTTCTTCGACTTCCTTGCCGGTCGTATCGGGATGGGATGGTCGGAGGTCGATGAGCACGAGGTGGTTGTCGGTGCCGCCCGAGACCAGCTCCAGGCCGTGGTCCTGTAGCCGATCGGCAAGCGCCGTGGCGTTCTCGACGGTCTGGGCGGCGTAGTCCTCGAATTCGGGTTCCAGCGCTTCCTTGAAGCCGACAGCCTTACCGGCGACGTTGTGCATCAGCGGGCCGCCCTGACTGCCAGGGAAGACAGCCGAGTCGATGTCGTCGGCGTACTCCTCGTCGCACATGATGATACCGCCGCGGCCGGAGCGAATCGTCTTGTGGGTCGAGCCGGTGACGAAGTCGGCAACGCCGACCGGCGAACCGTGAACGCCGGCAGCCACGAGGCCGGTGATATGTGCGATATCGGCGAGGTGGTACGCACCGACGTCGTCGGCGACTGCCTGGATCGTCTCCCACTCGACTTCCCGCGGGTAGGCGGAGTACCCGGAGACGATGATGTCCGGGTCGAACTCGGCTGCGTGGTCGGCCAACCCTTCGTAGTCGATGTAACCCGTCTCCTCGTCGACTTCGTACTGTTCGACCTCGTAGACCTGCCCGGCGAAGTTCGCGGGATGACCGTGAGAGAGGTGTCCGCCGTGGGTGAGATCAAGCGAGAGGATCTTATCGCCTGGTTCGAGCATCGCCAGATAGACGCCCATGTTGGCCTGGCTGCCGGAGTGAGGCTGGACGTTGACGTGTTCTGCACCCCACAGCTCTTTCGCGCGGTCGATCGCCAGTCGCTCGATCTCGTCGGCGTGCTCACAGCCGCCGTAGTACCGCGAGCCCGGATAGCCCTCGGCGTACTTGTTGGTCAACACCGAACTCTGGGCCTCCAGGACTGCCTCGCTGACGTGATTCTCGCTGGCGATCATCGCCAGCGTCTCGTTTTGGCGCTCGACTTCGCCCGACAGTGCTGCCGCGGCTTCGGGATCGATCGCGTTCACTGCGTCGTAATCCATGTTCGTGGTTGACGGCTGGCCGAATAATAATCTACCTGTCTGATACTGCCGTGTGCACGCTCGTCACGATGACCGAACCGGTCGTTCGGACGCCGGCGACTCCGTAACTCGAGAGCCTCACAGGCCAGTGCGGAAGCGAAAGTTTATACAATCGACATTGCAATCGTTCAGATATGGCTCTGATGTCGTCGGTAGTACGATAGCGACGCAGGTGCGTTTTCACGCCGATCCGGCGACCAGCCACGATACCTCTTTCACCCATGAGTGACCTTCCAGACACCTACGACCCTGACGACCGCGAGCAGTACTGGCGCCAGCAATGGCAGGAGATGAATCTCTACAGTTACGACACCGAGGCGGCCGACCCCGACACGGACTACGTGATCGACACCCCGCCGCCGTACCCGACGGGAAACCTGCACATCGGCAACGCGCTTGGGTGGTGTTATATGGATTTCGCTGCCCGGTACCACCGACTGCAGGGTGAGGACGTGCTCTTCCCGCAGGGCTGGGACTGTCACGGACTCCCGACGGAGGTGAAAGTCGAGGAGAACGAGGGGATCCACCGGACTGACATCCCGCGCGAGGAGTTCCGGCAGATGTGCATCGACCACACCGAAGAGCAGATCGACGCGATGAAAGACACGATGCACATGCTTGGATTCTCCCAGGATTGGGACCAGGAGTTTCGGACGATGGATCCCGAGTACTGGGGAACGACCCAGGAGTCGTTCGTCGAGATGGCCGAGGACGATCTTGTCTACCGGGACGAACACCCAGTCAACTGGTGTCCACGCTGTGAGACGGCCATCGCCGACGCCGAAGTCGAAACCGAGGAGGGAATCGAGGGAACCCTACACTACATCACGTTCCCGAGTGCCCAAGACGGTGAGGACGTCGAAATCGCGACGACCCGTCCAGAACTGCTGTCTTCCTGTGTCGCGATGGCAGTCCACCCGGACGACGACCGGTATACCGACCGAGTCGGCGATACCTTCGAGGTGCCGTTGTTCGGCCAGGAAGTCGAGTTGATCGCCGACGAGGATGCCGACCCCGAGTTCGGGACCGGCGCGGTGATGATCTGTACGTTCGGGGACAAACAGGACGTCGATTGGTGGGCCAAACACGACCTGGACCTGCGGATGAGCTTCACCGAGGACGGCCACCTCAACGAGAAGGCCGGCGAGTACGAAGGACTGGCCATCGACGAGGCCAAAGAGACCATCGCCGAGGATCTGGAAGCCGAAGGGTATCTCACCGACACCGAGTCGACCACCCAGAACGTCGGGCAGTGCTGGCGGTGTGACACGCCGATCGAGATCCTCAGCAAAGAGCAGTGGTTCGTCGAGGTCGATCAAGAGCGGATCCTCGAGTTGGCCCAGGGGATCGAGTGGATCCCCGAGCACATGTACGACCGCCTGGAGGAGTGGACCGAGGGCATGGAGTGGGACTGGGTGATCTCCCGCCAGCGCGTATTTGCGACGCCGATCCCGGCCTGGTTCTGTGCCAACGACGAGTGTGATCACATCCACGTCGCCGATCCCGAAGAACTGCCGGCCAAACCGACCGAGGAGGACCCTGCTATCGAGGAGTGTCCCGAGTGTGGCTCCACCGAGTGGGAGGGCGAGACCGACGTGATGGACACGTGGATGGATTCCTCGATCACGCCACTTTTCGTCCGTGGCTGGCCGGAGAATGAGTTCCATCCGACGACACTGCGCCCGCAGGGACACGACATCATCCGGACGTGGGCGTTCTACACGCTCTTGCGCACAGGGGCGCTGGAAGACGAGATCCCCTGGGAGGAGATTCTCATCAACGGGATGGTCTTCGGCGACGACGGGAACAAGATGTCCAAGTCCCGAGGCAACTTCGTCCAGCCGGAGGAAGTCGTCGAGGAACACTCCGCAGACGCCTTCCGGCAAGCGATGGCGCTTGCCGGCAAGCGCGGCGAGGACGTGCAGTTCCAGTGGAAGGAGGTTACCTCCGCTTCACGGTTCAACACCAAGGTCTGGAACATCACGAAGTTCGCGGCAGGGCACCTCGAAGCGGATCGGGAACCCCTGTCCAATCCGGCGTACCGAGACATCGACCGGTGGATCCTCGCACGAGCTGACGAGACCGCGGAGGCCGTGGCCGAGCACATGGACGACTACCGCTTCGACGCCGCACTGCGGGAGCTGCGGGAGTTCGTCTGGCACGACCTGGCCGACGAGTACCTCGAACTCATCAAGGGGCGACTCTACGAGGGTCGCCCTGGCGAGCGCGACGCCGCCCGACAGGGGCTGTTCGTCGCGCTGACCGCCTCGCTGAAGATGCTCGCGCCCTTCGCGCCGTTCATCGCTGAGGAGGCCTACGACGCCCTCCCGAGTACCGAGGGAAGCGTCCACGCCACCGACTGGCCCGTGATTGACCTCCATCCCGAGGAAGTCGAGGATATAGCCGCCGTCGAGCAGGCCGGCGAGATCATCGTCGACGTTGCCTCGACGATTCGCGGCTGGAAGTCCGACGAGGGGATGGCGCTCAACGCCGAACTCGAGAAAGTCGAGGTCTACCCGGAGGACAGCCCCGAAGAGCGAGCGATCGACACGTACGACCTCAGCGAGGCCGTCAACGCGCCCGTGCTGATGCGCGAGGGCGTGCCGAACGTCGAACTCGTCCCCGTCGAGGTCGATCCGGATCACTCGGTCATCGGGCCGGAGTTCCGCGAGAAGGCCGGCCAGATCGTCTCGGCACTGGAATCGATGGATGCCGAAGAGGTCAAAAACCAGATCGACCGCCACGCCGAGGTCGAAGTCGACATCGGTAGCGAAGTCGCGGTCATCCCAGGCGAGGCCGTCGACGTGGTCGAGGAACACCGTGCGGCCTCGGGCGAGGAAGTCGTCGTGCTCGAATCGGAGACGGCGACGATCCTGATCTACGTCTGATAGTGAGTATTGTCGGTCTGTTCCGGATCGACCGCACGGCGTCGTGCGGTCGTACCGGTAAATCGCTACACTAACCACTATGACGGCGTTCGAGCCACGGTTGGGCGGGGAAGGTTCTACAGGGATAGTACACAGAGTGCCTGGGATCGGTCGGAGATTCGCGTGATGAGTGGCAGACTCCGTCCAGCGAGTAGACGAGGAGACGAACCGCGTCTCGAACCCTCGCCCCCGAAGCGGTTGACGCGTGCTTGATAGAAGTGTTCGAATCGGGACGCTTGACGACGGACAGCCTAGCGTCGCTCGAGCGTCCAGACTTGCGAGTCGCCGCCGTGTTCGGATTGTTGCTGGACGTCAGATCCGTTATCAGTTCCCATCGCCTCGACGACCTTGTCGCTGTGGCGTGCCCGGAGCAG
>JBMCBU010000050.1:0-11061 GCA_048623335.1 Halapricum sp. | reverse complement strand
TCCGATCGGGTGATGGATAGCGGCTTCCCGAGAGAAATCTATGGAGTTCTACGCTCATCCGTATGAACGCCCAAGGGCGCGATCAGCTATACCGGGTCGCGACCCAGTCGATGATCACGCCGTAGGCGATTCCCGCGAAGAAACTCGGCCAGTCACGGAACTCGCTCGTGAGGGTGATCGCAAGGCTCACCACGAGCCCCAGCAACAGCCCCCTGAGAAAGACGTTGTAGTCCGAATCGACGAGTCGGATCCCGCCCGCCAGTCCGATCACGAGCCCCAGAATGACGCGATTGTACCACATCGCGAGGAGAAACAGTTCGTTTCCCGCAAAGCCAGTCCGGAGACCGACTCCGAGGATGCAGAAGATCCCCAGAAACGCCCCGGTGAGGATCCCGATAGTAAGCCGTCTGTCCATGCTACACAGTCCGTCGAGCCGGCAATGAATATTTGGGTCACGACGGCGTCCAGTCGGGGACTGCACGATCGAAATTCCCTTGGACCGTGACCGCCCACTCGAAGGTATGCTCTCGATCGCGCTTGCCGGAAAGCCCAACGCCGGCAAGTCAACCTTCTATCAGGCGGCGACGATGGCCGAGGTCGACGTGGGCAACTACCCGTTCACGACGATCGACGCCAATCGGGGCGTCACGCACGTCCGAACGGACTGTCCGTGTCTCGATCTCGACGAGCGCTGTGGAAACGAGCACTGTCGCGACGGCAAGCGCTACGTCCCCGTCGAGTTGCTCGACGTCGCGGGACTGGTCCCCGGCGCACACGAGGGTCGCGGGCTGGGCAACCAGTTCCTGGACGAACTCTCGAACGCCGACGTCATCCTGCACGTCGTCGACGCGGCGGGCGCGACCGACGAGGAAGGCGAGCCGATCGAGGTGGGCGAGCACGATCCCGTCGAGGACCTGGATTTCATCGAGACGGAACTGGACCTGTGGCTCGCCAGCATCGTCGATCGCAACTGGGAATCGGTCGAACGCGCCTCTCGCTCCCCCGAGTTCGATCTCGACGAGACGCTGATCGATCTGCTCAGCGGCGTCGGCGCGAGCGAACTCGACGTCTCGCGGGCGCTGCGCGAACTCGACCACCCCGACGATCCACTCCAGTGGACCGACGACCACCGCGAGGCGCTCGCTCGGGACATCCGTGCGCGGACGAAACCGATCGTCGTCGTCGCCAACAAGGCCGACATCGCGCCCGAAGAGAATCTACAACGGCTGCAAGAGGCCGCCGAAGTTGTCGTACCTGCGACCGCAGACGGCGAACTGGCGCTTCGGAAGGCCGCCGAGGCGGGCGTGATCGAGTACGATCCCGGCGACGACGACTTCGAGATCGTCGGTGAGATGAGTGACCAGCAACAGCACGGATTAGAGCGGATCGGCGAGGTCATAGACGAGTGGGACGGGACCGGGATCCAGGCCGCCCTCGATCATGCCGTCTACGAACTGCTCGATCACATCACGGCCTACCCCGTCCAGGACGCGACTCACTGGACCGACGGCCAGGGCACCGTGCTGCCCGACGCCGTCCTCCTGCCGAGTGGCTCGACCCCGAAAGATCTCGCGTATGCGGTCCATTCGGACATCGGTGACGGCTATCTCCACGCGATCGACGCACGCAAGGACATGCGGATCAGCGACGAACAAGAACTCGAAGAAGGTGACGTCATCAAGATCGTCTCGACGGCGAACTAGCGCTCGGTGCCCGTTCCAACGGTGAACGTCACGTCCGGTCGTCTCTGTCGAGTCACGTCCAGTTGGCCTGATCGAAGACGAACGTCGAGACGTGTGCGGCGAGTTCTCGGGCGGCACGTTCGCTGGACTCGTGGAGGTCCCCCGAGATCGGTCCTGCCTCGCCGCCGACGCCCTCTGCCTGCGAGATCGGGTCGGTCCCGGTCGGGTAGGGCCGCCGGTCGCCGACCTGATCGCGAAGGTGCTGGACGGCTTCCGGGCGCAATTCGGCGTCCAGGTGTGACAGGTCATAGCGGACGATCCAGCCGCGTCGGGCGTTCCGGATCGCCACGACCGGCCGTTCGTGGCCGGCGTCGCGCTCCCAGAGCATCTGTCGCTCGGCGTCGGTCTCGTAGATAGGCACGTTCGACGGTTCGAGTTGGGTCATCGATCCCTCTTGGGTGCCCAGCCCTATGATCGCATCGGGTGCCGGAACTCTCGCGACTCGCTCGGGGGTTCGACGATGGCGGGTTCGCCCGAAGTCAGATAGAAATACGTCCGGCTACAACACCTATCAATGCCGCTAGATCGGGATGTCGGCGGACGGCTGGACCGGCGCGGCACGCGTCGCCCTGGCCGTGGGCCCACAGTACTACTCGCTGGCGTACTCGTTCTCACGCGGATCCCGGTCGTCTCCGCTCACGAGGCGACCGCGACCGGTGGAATCACGCAGGACCACGGCGTCGCGCTCGCGCTGGTCGGCGTCGCCGTTCTCGTCGGCAGCGCCGCCCTCAAGCGTGGGAATCACGTCCGACCCACGCCCGCGCTCTACGGCGTTTTCGTCGGCATCGCGCTCGCCGCACTCGGGACGATCCTCTTCGAGGGACTGTCCCCTGACCCCACGTACACCGCGCAGTCGATGCCGTTCGCCCGGTCGTGGTACCAGCCGCTTGCGCTTTCGGTCGGGACGGCCGTCGCAGTCGGTAGCGTTCTCGTCGGCCGGATCCGGTGGCCGAGCCGTCCACGGTACGCGTTGCTCGGCGCCCTGATGGGGCTGTGGATCGCCTATCCGTATCTCATCCCCGGCCCGGCCAGCGAGACGCACCCGCTCGGGTACGCGATCGTTCTCGCGACACCCGTTCTCGTGGGATACGTGCTCTGGGTCGACGCCGGGGACGCTCTCCGGTCGACCCTCCGCGATCCCGTCGCTCGACGCTTCGGGCTCGGTACTGCCGTCGTCTTGCTGCTGTTTTTCTTCGGCGTGACCGGCTATCTCTCGTTTTTCCCCGAAGAAGGCGCACCCCACGAGATTACCGTCGCCGTCCTGCCGACGATCTATCAGCTGGTCTCCTGGCCGACGCTCGAGATAGCGATCCCGCATATTCCGCTGTTTCTGGCTGTCTCGCCCGGACAGGTAGTGATCCTCGGGACGCTGAGTGGCCTCATCGGGCTGAACGGCGCGCTCATCGCCCGACAATGGCGCACTGAAGTGGGAGCCGGACTCACCGAAGGGACGGCCGGGAGCGCCGCCATCGTCGGCACGTGTACCTGCGGGTGCTGTGGGCCGCTGGCCGCCAAAATCGCCGCACTGGTCGCCGGCCCCGCTATCGCTGCACCGCTGTACTGGCTGTTCGTCGATCCGATGTCGCCGCTGAGTGCGCTGTTCGTCGTCGGGAGTCTCCTGCTGTTCGCCGGCAGTATCGTCTATTCGGTTCAGTCAGCGCGGGAACCCGATCTGTCCGTGACGGTCCCGTCCTCCGATTGATCGGGAGTAGCGGAGAAATCCACGGAGAGAAATCCGTACCCGTCACCCGGTCGGAGTGGGTATGCCTCCGACCGTCGAGGCTACGTTCGATGATCGTCCGGCCGGGTACGGACCGATCCACGGGCCCTTCGGCGGACATTATTTGTCACTCTCGCCCCAAACTACGGGTATGAAGCTCCGAACTGTCCTCGCCGCCGGCGTCGGCGGCCTCGGTCTCGCTGCCGCGAGCAACCGTCTCCTGCAAGCGAGCGCCGACGATCTAGAGCCGCCGCTACCGGGCGACGCCCACTCGTATCGCTGGCGTGGTTTCAATATCGAATACACGAGCGCTGGTAACCCCGAGAACGCCGATCTCGTGTTGGTCCACGGGATCAACGTGGCCGCGACCAGTCGCGAGTTCGAGACCGTCTTCGAGTCGCTGGCCGAGGAGTACCACGTTCTCGCGCCCGACCTGCCCGGATTCGGCACGTCCGATCGGCCACCACTGCTGTACTCGGCACCGCTGTACGAGCAGTTCCTCGTGGACTTCATCGACGACCTGGCCGACGAACCGACCGTCGTCGCGTCAGGTCTCTCCGGAACGTACGCGACCCTCGCCGTTCGCGACCTCGACGTCTCAGAACTTGTGTTGCTTTGCCCGACCGACACGACGATGGGCGGGGACGGCAAGCGAACCTGGGTACGGTCGCTACTCCGGTCACCGCTGGTCGGACAGGCGCTGTTCAACGTTCTCGTCAGCGAACCCTCGATGCGCCATTTCCACGCCGATCACGGCTACCACGACATGGACAACCTCACCGAGGAGCGCCTTGCGTACGAGTGGCGCTCCGCTCACCAGGAAGGTGCCCGGTTCGCCCCGGCCTCGTTCCTCGGCGGATTCCTCGATCCCGACGAATCCCTCCAGGAGAACCTGCCGGACATCGACGCTCCGGTAACGCTCGTGTGGGGCCGAGACGCGTCGACGACCCCGCTGTCCGCTGGGCGATCGCTGGCCGATGCGAGCGACGCGAAACTGGTCGTCTTCGACGAGGCGAAGCTCCTCCCGCACGTCGAACACCCCGAGCAGTTCGTCGAGTTGCTCGTCGAGGGCTCGCGACAGTAGGGCGTCACATTCCCATGTCCTCTGCGGGTTCGGGCACCGGCAGGTCGTGGGCAGAGACGCCGAGTAACTCCGCGGCGTGATCGAGCGCCATGTCGAATCCGTAGTACCGTTCGATTTCGTCCCCGTCGGCACTCGGGCGCACCTTCAGCATGGCGTAGCCGTCGATGTTCTGGGCGACGGCAGCCGTCGCTCCGCCGCGCTCGAAGGTGAGCAACCGCTCGGTCTCGGTTTCCTGATAGCGTGCCGTGATCCCGTTGTCGGTGACGGACGTGCTCATCGACCGTGGCTGAGGACTGCAGATAGTCTAACGTTGTGGTTCACCGAGCGTGAACGTGTCACTCGAATTCGATCTTCGCCTCGTCGGCGAGCGCGTCGGCCAGTCGCGTCGGTTCCGGGAGCTTGTAGCCGTCACAGGTCCGCTCGATGACCTCGACGGCCGTCTCGGCGCTGATCCGGTGGCCCGGGCTGACGTACAACGGGTTGATACTGGTCGACCCACGCTCGTACTGGCGGCTCTGATAGGCGTAGCCGATCACGGTCCCGTCGGGCGCAGTCACGCCGTCGTCAGCTTCGATCGGGATCCGTGTCCCTTCGGGGAGCCGATCGGAAAGCGGTTCGCGGGGCGTCCCACAGAGGAGGTTCTTCGCGACGCCGACGGTCGGGTGATCGAGCGCGACGCCGACGTGCGTCGCCAGTCCAGCCTGCCGGAAGTGGATCCGACCGCTCCCGTCGACGACCGTCAGGTCCGGCGTGACCGACAGCGACGCCAGGGCCGCGAGGACGGCGTTGCCCTCCCGGAAGCTCAACAGCCCCGGTACGTACGGGATCTCCGTCTCGGCGACGGCCGTGGCCTCGTCGATCACCTCGCCAGCGCGGAGCGCGACGGCGGCACTGACGGCCCGACCGTCTTCGAGAAACGCCTGGTCGACCCCGGCGACGACCGGAGGGTCGATATCCCCGAGTGTCCGCTGGTCGTCGTCTCGAGCGAGCGAGACCGTCGCAGGGTCGAACGCGAGGTCGTCCTCGAAGACCGCGGCCTCGGCGATCTCGTCCTGCAGCGATTCCATCCCCTCGCGAGAGAGGTCCGCGTCCGGAACGAACCGGTGGCGGACGACCTCCATCGTTAGAATGGCCCACGTCCCCGTCCAGGGCCGCCCGGGCCGCCCGGACCACCGGGACCGCCGCCGAACTGTAGCTGACTGGGCGCTCGAACCCGGTCTTTGACTCGCTGGCCGTACGCGAGCCCGATCAACAGGCCCAGCAGATGTGCCAGGTCGGCGACGTTGCTGCCGGTGAGGCTGGGACCGAAGACACCGAGCGCGCTTATCACCGCGAAGCCAGCAGTGAGAACCCAGATCGGGATCGGCAACAGGAAGTACAGGTAGACCCGAAGGTTCGGGTTGAGGATCGTCAGTACGCCCATGATGGCGAGTCCGGCCCCGCTGGCCCCGACGACCCCGCCGGCTTGCGGGAACGCCCCGAGCCCCTCGTAGAGCTGGAGTGAGACCTGTCCGAGGCCGGCTATCGCACCGCTCACGAGAAAGAGCGCGCTGAAGTCTCGCGATCCGACGTAGTCCTCGACGAGCCGACCGAAGAAGAAAATCACGATACTGTTGACCGCGATGTGGCCGAAGCTCCCGTGCGCGAAGATCGACGTCACCCACGTCCAGACGTACTCGGGGTGCTGGGGGGTGAGAACGAACAGCGTCCGATGAAGTGAGTCACCACCGATCGTCAGGGCTACCGCCTGGAGGATGAACGTGATCCACATCAGCCCGAGGAAGACATAAGTCATGTTCCCACGGAAATACCCGAAGAAACTGCCGGGCCCGGTGTCGATACCGAGACGGTCGGTGAGCCCATCGGACTGGGTACTCGACGTCTCAACGCTCGTGTCGAAGCCACTGTCGAAGACGCCGCCTGGATCGCCCCAGTCGTCTAGCCCCGGACAGTCGTGGTTTTCCGGCAGGCGATGGTCCGCACAGAAGGTTCCCCCGCAGTGACGGCACTGGTACGGCATATTCGTCTGCTTGCCACACACGTCGCAGGTCGCCATTACCCCTGGTTTCGAACCGGTGGGGCAAATGGATTGTGCTCTGGTTCGCGTGGACGCGTGGATTTTTCTCGGTGCGGTTCTGACTGGAAGTCGTGCAAGAGTACCAGCGCAAGCAACTACTCGAACGCGTCGATCGCGAGGGGGCGACGATCGGGACCGCCATCCCTGAGGAGATCGACGTACAGGGGGAGATGATCGACCTCCGATCGTTCGTCTTCGAGATCAAGCGCCGGGAGACGGTTCCACCCGGCGAGCGCGAGCGCGTCGAGCGGGCAAAGCGCAACCTCCGGCGCGAACGCCGAACGCGCTACCGGCGTCTCGAAACGGCCTCGATCACCCATCGGGAAGGCACGCGACTCGCGGAGGCGATCGTCGGCATCGACCGTGCCCTAGAAGCGTTGGAGTCGCTAGAGCCGTCGGACATCGAACGCGAAAAGCAGGCGACGGAGGCGGCCGATCAGAAGCGATGGATGTCGTTTCTCAAGCAGGCGCTGGGCCACGAAGACCACAGTGGCGGCCGTGGGCCGCAGGGGGGGATCCAATGACCCGAAACGACGCCGTCGCCAACCAACTGGAAGAGATGGCCGACCGACTTGAGGCGATGGACGTCGAGTACAAGCCCCGGGCGTATCGCCGGGCGGCCGAGAACGTCCGCGAACACCCCGAGCCGATCGAACGACTCGCCAGCGAGGGCGAGGACGCAGTCGCGAGTATCGACGGCGTGGGCGACGCCATCGCTGCGAAGGTCGTCGAGTACGTCGAAACCGGGTCCATCGACGAGCTCGAAGAACTCCGCGCGGAACTCCCCGTCGAGATGGACGCGCTGACGAGCGTCGAGGGGGTCGGGCCGAAGACCGTCGGCACACTCTATGAGACACTGGAGATCAGGACGCTCGACGACCTCCAAGCCGCCGCGAAGGGAGGCGAGATACGGCAGATCAAGGGCTTCGGGGCCAAGACCGAGCAGAACATCCTGGAGGGCATCGAGTTCGCCAGGCAGGCCCACGAGCGACAGTTGCTCGGCGAGGCCGTCCCGCTCGGCGAGGCCGCGCGGTCGTATCTCGCCGCCCAACCATCCGTCCAGGCCGTCGAGGTCGCAGGCTCGCTGCGGCGCTGGAAGCCGACGATCGGCGACGTCGACGTCCTCGTCGGCAGCGATGACGGCGGGAGCGTCGTCGAGACGTTTACCGGCTGGGACGACGCGGAGACGGTGATCGAGGCCGGCGAGACGAAAGCGAGCCTACGCGTCGGATCGGTCCGGGTCGACCTCAGAGTCGTCGCGCCCGAGGAGTTCGGGGCCGCGCTCCAGTACTTCACGGGAAGCCGCGATCACAACGTCGCGCTGCGAAACCGGGCAATCGAGCGCGACCTGAAGATGAACGAATACGGCGTCTTCGACGTGTCGGACATCGACGACCCCGACGCCGGCCAGCGCGTCGGCGAGCGGATCGCCGGCGACACAGAACGATCGATGTACGACGCGCTGGAGCTGCCGCGCATTCCACCGGAGTTGCGCGAAGGGCGCGGTGAGATCGAGGCCGCCGCGAGGGGCGAACTGCCCGACCTGCTCGCCGAGGGGGACGTCCGCGGCGACCTGCACACTCACACCGAGTGGTCTGACGGCGAGAACTCGATCGCGGAGATGATCGAGGGTGCGGCCGCGTTCGGTCACGACTACGTCGCGATCACCGACCACGCGACCGGTCCGGGGATGGTCGGCGGTGTCGGGTTGGACAACGAGACCCTGCGCGACCAGATCGCGGAGATCCGGGCGGTCGCGGCGGACGCTGATATCGACGTCTTCGCCGGCGTCGAGGCCAACGTCGGCGAGGACGGGTCGATCTCGGTCGCCGACGACGTCCTGGCCGAGCTGGACCTGGTCGTCGCCTCGCCACACGCGGGACTGTCCGGCGACGGCACGGACCGGTTGATCGCCGCGGCCGAACATCCCCAAGTCGACATCATCGGCCATCCGACGGGGCGGTATCTCAACCAGCGCGCGGGATTGACGATCGAGTACGATCGGCTGGCATCGGCCGCCGCCGATGCGGGGACGGCACTGGAGGTCAACGCCAACCCCCGACGGCTCGACCTGGGTGGGCAGGCAGTCCGCGCGGCGGTCGAGGCCGGCGCGACGGTCGCCATCGACACGGACGCCCACCGGCCGGCCAGTTACGAGTACGTCCGATACGGGATCCACACCGCACGCCGCGGCTGGGCTGAGGCGGACGACGTGCTGAACACGCGCGAGGCCGATGAGATTCGGAGGTTCGTAGAATGACAGGAAAAGTCGACGCGACGGTGGCAACGCGAGACGACCAGCGGCCCGCACTCGTGCTCGACACGATGCTCGGCAAACTCGCGGCGTATCTTCGGATGTGTGGCTACGACGCCGCCTACACGCTGAGTCGCGGCGTCGAAGCGGACGACGAAATCGTCGCGCTCGCGAAGACCGAGGGCCGAACGGTCGTGACCAGAGACGTCTCCCTCGCGAAGAACGCCCCGGAGGCGGTGCTGATCGAATCCAGGGACACCGTCGGCCAGTTGCGCGAGTTCCGCGACGCCGGCTACCCGCTCGAACTCGAAGACGAACCGTCCCGATGCGGTGCCTGTAACGCGCCGCTGACCCGGGTTGCACCGGAGCAGCCGACACCCGACTACGCGCCGGAGCCGGACTACGAGGCCGTCTGGCGCTGCCGGGAATGTGGCCAGCACTTCTGGCGGGGCAGCCACTGGGACGACGTCGCCGAGACGCTCGCAAAGCTGTGACCGCATCGCCTCTCGCGTGGTGAACCACAACACCATTGTACTCCGGCCGTCCGTAGTCACAGGCGATGACGCTCGAGGAGACGGCGAAGCGACGCCTGGCGGATATCGTGGCGCTCGCGCCGACCAAAAACCGTGAACTCCAGGACCGATGGGAGATGGACAGCGGCAGTGAGGTCCACCAGTACCTCGAATCGGAACTGAAAGACTACTACTATCGCAACGAGGACAGCCTGATCTGCGCGACGCCCGAGGGCCGTCGGATCGTCCAGCAAGCGGGGCTCGTCGACGGGACCGACGACGACCAGCACGTCACCGTTCCCCCGATCCAGGCCCGGATTCTGGACGTGATCGCCGGCCCCGACGACGAAACGCAGAGTGTCGTCTCGGTCTATCACGCGCTCGAAGACGCGGGCCACGACGGCTACGAGGTCGACGACGTCCGATCGGCTCTGCATAGTCTCGTCGAGAAAGGGGTGCTCGAGCGCGTCCGCGAGACCGTTCCGACGTTCCGGCTGGCCGTCGAGCGGTCGGAACTCGCCGTCGACGAACTCGAATGAAAGACTAAGGCGTCTTCAGTGATTTGTACGACCAGATGGAGACCAGCCATCGGATCGTGATCGACGACGCGCGGTCGCTCGCGGCACTCGACGACGACGCTGTGGAGCTTGTGGTCACCTCGCCACCCTATCCGATGATCGAGATGTGGGACGAACTGTTCGCCGAACTCGATCCCGAGGTCGCCGCCCGTCTCGACGCTGGCGATGGGGCCGCGGCCTTCGAACGGATGCACGAGCAACTCGATGCGGTCTGGCGGGAGCTACAGCGGGTGCTGATCGACGGGGGGATCGCTTGTGTCAACGTCGGCGACGCGACCCGATCCGTCGACGGACACTTTCGTGTCTTCCGAAACCACGACCGAATCAGCGACACGTTCGAGGCGCTCGGGTTCGATCCGCTGCCGGAGATTCTCTGGCGCAAACCCGCCAACTCGGGGGCGAAGTTCATGGGTTCGGGGATGATCCCGCCGAACGCCTACGTCACGCTCGAACACGAGTACGTGCTGGTCTTTCGAAACGGCCAGCGGCGTCGCGAGTTCGAACCGCGGGCGGAGCGACGCTACGACGCGGCGTACTTCTGGGAGGAACGCAACCGGTGGTTCTCGGACGTCTGGACCGACGTCCGTGGCGAGCTGCAGACGCTCGAAAGCAGTGAAACCGACACCGATGACCTCCGCGAGCGGTCCGCCGCGTTCCCCTTCGAGATCCCCTATCGGCTGATCAATATGTACTCCGTCTACGGCGACACCGTGTTGGATCCGTTCTGGGGGACGGGAACCACCGCAATGGCGGCGATGGTCGCCGGGCGAAACTCGGTCGGATACGAGTTACACGAGGAGTTTCTTCGCGTGTTCGACGAGCGCGTCGAGGACCTCCCCGAACGGTCCCGCGAGGTGATCGACCAACGGCTTCGCGCACACACGGGTTTCGTCGCGAGCCAGCAGTCCGACGGCGAGACCTTCGAGTACGAGGCCGAGAGGTACGGCTTTCCCGTCCGGACGAAACAGGAGCGGTCGCTCACGTTCTACGAGGTGTCTGATGTCTACAAGACCGGCGAGGGTTACGCAGCGGGTCACGAACCCGTCGAGGACGTTCCCGAGACGGCCGAGAGCTTATAAACCAGTATCATAGGG